>DXAP01000079.1 GCA_019116985.1 Candidatus Ligilactobacillus excrementavium
GTCGACGTGTAAACAGATGACATCAGCTTGTTTGAGTACTTCTTCGAATGTTAAGAAAGTCAAACAGTCATCTAATTCATGATTTGGAGAAATATCATAGGCAATGACCTTTGCGTCTAAAGCTTTAAATAGCCGTGCTGTTGTACCTCCAATACGGCCAGCACCAATAATTCCAATTGTTAAAGAATGGACCTCGCTGCCTTGCAGTCCAGCCCAACGAAAGTCTTGTTCTTTTCCACGCTTATCTACTAATTCCTGTTTTCTGATTAGTCGCATTGTGTGCGTTAAAGCTAATTCCGCCACTGATCTAGGAGAATATTCAGGAACATTGCTGACGGCAAGACCGTTTTCTTTGGCAGCCTTAACATTGATAACATCATAACCAGCTGTTCGGGTAGTGATTTGCTTGATGCCTAATTCTTTTAAGCGGGGGTACACATCATCTGTAATTTGACTACGTTGTTGGATCACTAAACCGTCGTATCCTTTGACTTGATCAACTGTTTTTGAGTTTAGTTCCCATTTGGCGGATGTTAATTCTATTTCAGGATGTCGTTTTCCCCACGCATTAATAGCGGCTTTTTCATCTGAACGAACACTTAATAATAAGATTTTCATAGTAAAACTCCTTCATTTTGATTATTAATTTATTTTTGAGTACTTGATTTAAAAAATGCTTTGGCTTTTGAGCTAATGAACTAGTTTTTAGGCTGTGCCCTTTTTTTAGCAACAAATTCTTGCAATAGTTTCATTCCTCGTTTGCTTTCATCTAGGCTCGTTGCGTAACTCAACCTTAAGTAATGAGCTCCACCAGGACCAAAATATGAACCGGGCACTGCAGCAACTAGGCCGTTTTCTGCTAGATCATAGGCGAATTTGACGTCATCTTGTTCTAAATCTGGAGCTATTTTAGTGAAAATATAGAAGGCACCGCTTGGTTTGGCGGAGTGAAAGCCTAATGCATCCAAGCATTTTAAAATATAATCGCGTCGTTTTTGATATTTATTTTTCATAGGAATAGCATCATCTTTACCATTACCCAGTGCTTCTGTTGCAGCGTCTTGTGTTACTGTCGCTGTACTGGTGATCGTAAATTGATGAATCTTGCTTAACTCTGAACTCAATTTTTGAGGTGCACAGAGCAATCCGATCCTCCAGCCAGTCATTGCATGAGATTTTGAAACACCAGTGACCAAGATGGTTTGTTCACGTAAGCTTTTTGCAAGGGAAGCGTAGTTGGCTCCATAACTTAGTTCACTATAGATCTCATCGCAAAGAGCAAAAATAGGCTTGTTTCGTAAAATATTTGCAAGCTGGTCTAATTCCTCTTGCGTATACATGACGCCCGTTGGATTACTAGGGTAATTTAAAATTATCAGCTTAACTTGTGCACCTTCTTTTTCTAACGTTTGTTTTAAGACATCAGAAGTAAGTTTGAAACCAGTGGCCGATGTGTCAACTAGTATCGGTTGCCCACCAGCTAAAATGACGTCGGCAATGTATAAAGGAAAAGTCGGTGTTGGAATGATCACCTTATCTCCAGGGTTAAGTACCGATAAAATGGCCGTGTAAAGTGCTTCGGTGGCTCCTGCAGTTACAATTATTTCGTCTGATTGATATTTTAGAGAATATTTTTGTTTTAAAAAGTCAGCAGCATTTTGTCGTAGTTCCTGTGTTCCGTTAGAAGGAGCATAATGTGAATGATTTTCTTTAATACTGCGGATCGCCGCGTCTTTAATATGATTTGGCGTGTTGAAATCAGGTTCACCAAGTGTAAAGTTTACAATTTTCGGAATCTGTTGGGCGAATGTAGAAAAAGCTAAAATTGAAGAGCTTTGAACTCCATCCAGTTGCTTGTTCATGTAATCTGTCATGTTCATAATAAATACCCTCCTTTTTCTGTTCAAAAAAGACCCTCTCGATTGAATCCAATCTGAGAGGGCCGTTAATTTTAAAATTAAGTAGTCTCACAGATTAAATTTCAACCTGCAAGGGTCTGTTTTAGTCAAGCTAATTAGCTTTCGTAACTTGCAGGCACAAACATGTGTAGCGTGTTTGCACCTGATGGTTTAGATGCAAACACTACCTAAAGAAACGAAAGTAAAGATATGAATTATTCAAATGTTGTAAATTGTTTATAACCATGAATAATCTCTCCTTGATTTCTAAGAATATTATCACTGTACGCTAATCTTTATCCGAATGTCAACCCTAATTACAAAATTAGTTTTTTGTTATTGACCATAGGCCTAGCTGAATGCGTGATCACGGGCACAATGAAATGGTTTAGCTTATGTGGGTTAAAAATAGGAATTTGTAGGTCTTGGCTGTATTTCCTAATTAAGGAGATATGATTTTTTGTGTTAAACTGACGATAATTAAAACTTAGTTTTGGAGTTGGACACATGAAGTACATAATTCTATTAGTCGGTGTTTTGTTGCTTATTTTAGGTGGTGCGTTTATTTACTTGGCGTTTTCCACCAATCGAAAAAGAAATGAGACGATCATGGATCAAGTCAGTTGGTTGGAATACTTTGACTTGCTTGTTATAGTATTAGAATTTTTAAACTGGCTGGGTAAAAAGATACATTTGAAGTATTTGGCAAATGTTATTTCATTTATTGTTGGCTTATTATTAGTGGGGATCGGTGGATTTATTATTTTTTTGATGCTGAAAAATATTTTTTAATGGAGAAGGTTTTTTAATATGAAAAACAAACAAGCACAAGAGATGCGATCAGAAATCGAGAGTTTATTGGCAAATGCCCACATAACATCCCAAGAACGTGGTTATCTAGTAACAGCCCAACAACAATTACAAAAAGGAGAATATTTTCCTAAAATTGTCAGCCAGCTGGAAACTAGTTTTACGCCACTAGCGGTTAAACAACAACTTTCCACCAATTTGCATGATTTTTATCAGAAGTTGGTACGCTTTCATAATAAAGGAGGCGGACGAGGGATAATTTCTGTCTGGGGGAGTCCATTTGTGTAATGTCAGGTTGGCATTTATTTTATATTGTAAAAAGTAATAGTTATTATAATATTAGTTAAAAAACATAATGTCAGGTTGTTAGTTGCTTAAATGTATTCAAAATAGTTGATTTCATAAACAAAAAGAGAGTTGACTACAACTAAAAAAGTAAAACAATTACGTTGATTTTATGGTAATTTCTTTAAAAAATTACTACTTTGTTTTATACTAAAGTTGGAGTTGTTAATAAGTTCACAAGTTGGTGTAAATATTCATTACATGTTTTTTTACAGAGGAGGATAAAATCATGTGTGAAAATGCCTTGTCTTTTTTAAGGTGGTTTTTCAATGAATTTTTGCAGGAACTGGCTGGAGTACGGTTACGAATCCAAGTTTTGCAGATGAACCGAACACTTAATGGTTTGGTTGATTCTAGACAAGCTAAAAAGGATATCGCACGCTACAAACAATTATTGGCTCTTGCTGCGAAAAATTACCCATTGGTAGATCAAGCGTTGTGTTGTGTCGGTTTTAATAAGAAACTGGAAGATTTTGATGACATCGATAAAAGATGGTTGCGAGATCTTTTAGAGTATGGTGAAAGTTTGGGGACGTTTTTGTAATTTTCTTAATAATAAAATATGAGTTAGGAGTCGACATACGATACCAAATTGTGTGCCGGCTTTTTATAATGAATAGTGACATGACAATGATGGTACCGGTTCAATTTTTTGACAAAGCGTAAACAAAAGGTATATCATACGCGTGGTGCTAGTTCGTAACATTTTAAAATAAGTTAACAAAAAAGCCCAAAATTGCTAGACTTTAAGTGACGAAACCAAAAGGAGCATAGCAATTTTGGACCACCTAAAGTTTAAACAAAAACATCA
>DXAP01000080.1 GCA_019116985.1 Candidatus Ligilactobacillus excrementavium
GCATGTTTGGCTTTGCGAGAGGAAGGATATCAAGTAGTTTTAGTTAACTCTAATCCCGCAACTATTATGACTGACCATGAAATTGCTGATCAAGTTTATCTTGAACCTTTGACTGTAGAATCTGTTACTAAAATCATTAGACAAGAAGCACCCGATGCATTGTTACCAACTTTAGGCGGACAAGTTGCTTTGAACTTAGCAGTTGCGCTAGCTGATAATGGTGTGTTAGAAGAGATGGACGTTAAGTTGCTTGGAACTGGTTTAGAATCAATTTCCCAAGCAGAAGACCGGGAAAAGTTTAAGCAGTTGATGAATGAACTAAACGAACCAGTGCCTGCTTCAAAAACTGTCCAACAAGTAGAAGAAGCACTCGCATTTGCTCAACAAGCCGGTTATCCGGTGATCGTTCGTCCAGCTTTCACTATGGGAGGTACAGGTGGAGGAATTTGCTATAACTCTACTGAATTAACGCAGATCGTGGGTAACGGATTAGAACTTTCGCCCACCAGCCAGTGTTTGATCGAACAATCGATCGCAGGATTCCGTGAGATCGAGTTTGAAGTGATGCGTGATGCTGCAAATAACGCTTTAGTTGTCTGCTCTATGGAAAATTTTGATCCGGTCGGGGTCCATACTGGGGATTCGATTGTTTTTGCACCGACCCAAACACTGAGTGACCAAGAATACCAGATGCTACGTGATTGTGCGTTGAAGTTGATCCGTGCTTTAAAAATTGAAGGTGGTTGCAATGTCCAATTAGCCCTTTCACCTGATAGTATGGAATACTATGTGATCGAAGTTAACCCGCGTGTTTCGCGTTCATCAGCCTTAGCATCTAAAGCGACGGGCTATCCGATCGCTAAGGTGGCGGCTAAGATCGCAGTAGGTCTTAATTTGACTGAAATTAAAAATCCGGTCACGAAAACGACCTATGCTGAATTTGAACCAGCTTTGGACTATGTAGTTGCAAAGATCCCACGTTGGCCATTTGATAAGTTTACACAGGCAGATCATTCCATTGGTACACAAATGAAGGCGACAGGTGAAGTGATGGCAATTGGACGGAATTTGGAAGAAGCTTTGTCTAAAGCGATCCAATCCTTAGAAGTCTCCACCCATGACCTTAGTTGGCCTAAAATCAGCCAGAAAAGCGATGAAGTTCTCGCTAAGTACTTAGTCCATGCCACCGATGAACGCTTATTTTATGTTGCTGAAGCATTACGGCGGGGATGGTCGTTAAATGAAGTCGCTGGCTATACTAAGATCAATCAATATTTCTTAGATATCGTATTACACTTGATCGAACTTGAAAAACAAGTGCCTGACCACGTTATGGATATTAATTTTTTGCAAGAAGCCAAATATTATGGTGTAAGTGATGAAACAATGGCACGCTTGTGGAAGGTCGATGAAAATAAGGTGAGAGATCTGCGACATGAAAATAACTTGTTACCTGCTTATAAAATGGTCGACACATGTGCAGCTGAATTTGAATCAGATACGCCTTATTTCTATAGTACTTATGGGGAGTTTAATGAAAGTGTCAATAATGACAAAAAATCAGTTTTAGTTATTGGTTCAGGTCCGATCAGAATTGGGCAAGGTGTTGAATTTGACTATGCGACGGTTCATTGTGTTAAAGCCTTGCGTAAGGCTGGATATGAGGCTATCGTGATGAATTCAAATCCCGAAACGGTTTCGACCGACTTTTCAGTTTCAGATAAGTTATATTTTGAACCACTCACACCTGAAAAGGTCTTAGATGTGATCGAATTAGAAGATCCATTGGGAGTGATCTTGCAATTCGGCGGACAAACTGCTATCAATTTAGCGGAACCTTTGGCTAAGCAAGGTGTCAACATTTTAGGAACTAGTTTAGAGTCATTGAATCAAGCAGAAGACCGCGATGAATTCGATCAGTTGATCAAGAAATTAGACCTCTTACAACCACAAGGAAAAATCGCACATTCAACTAAAGAAGCTGTGGCAGGTGCGAAAGAAATTGGGTATCCAGTACTAGTCCGCCCAAGTTATGTCTTAGGTGGAAGGGCAATGCAAATTGTCGCAAATAAACAAGAATTGTTGGATTATCTGGAAGAAAATATGGCAACAGTTGGCGAACGTCCGATTTTGATCGATCAGTATTTAAAAGGACGTGAGTGTGAAGTTGATGCTTTATGCGATGGTCATGATGTCTTGTTGCCTGGTATTATGGAACACATTGAGCGAGCAGGTGTTCACTCGGGAGATTCGATGGCAGTTTATCCTCCACAACATTTAAGTGATAAAGTAAAACAACAAATCGTTGAGATCACTAGCAAATTAGCCACTTCGTTAAATTGCATAGGTATCATGAATGTTCAATTTATTATTGTTAAAGAACAAGTTTATGTGTTAGAAGTTAACCCGCGGGCTAGCCGGACTGTACCATTTTTAAGTAAAGTGACTGGGCTTCAAATGGCTCAAGTTGCAACCCGTATTGCATTAGGTGAAACATTGGCAGAACAAAATTTAACAACTGGCTTGTTACCAGAGCCTAAAATGAAGTACGTTAAAGCGCCTGTTTTTTCCTTCAGTAAACTTAATGATAGTGATAGTTTCTTAGGACCAGAAATGAAATCAACAGGAGAGGTCATGGGCAGTGACAGGAAATATGCTAATGCTTTATTAAAAGCTTTTCAAGGGGCGGGACTTTCGATCCCCGCAAATGGGAATGTATTGTTAACAGTTAGTGATGAAGATAAACAGCGTCTAGTTTCGATCGCACAACGTTTTACACGGATCGGATATCGTTTATATGCGACCCAGGGAACAGCTGAATTGTTAAACCAACAAAAATTATATCCAACATTGGTGGATAAAATCGGTGAAAATGAAAAATCAGATAACGATGGCATCATGGACGTTATTTCAGATGAAAGGATCGATCTGGTAGTCAACACGATGGGGACAGACGTGGCTAAGAATTCTGATGGTTTCATGATCAGACAAAATGCAGTTGCACATAACATTGTGTTATTAACATCGTTAGACACGGTCGAGGCTTTGTTAGTAGCTTTAGAAGGGCAATTTTTAACAACAGTTCCTCTTTAAGGATAAAATTTGTAAGATGAAAAAGATCGGTCGTTCCAATCAAAGGATGGAAAGGAAGCAAGTTGATGAATAATACACGGTTAGCAGTTGAATTACCTGGGCTTTCTTTGAAAAATCCGATCATGCCTGCCAGCGGTAGCTTTGGTTTTGGCGATGGGGATATCACTAAGACTAATGATTTGAATGAATTAGGGGCAATAGTCTTAAAAACTACGACTAAAGATCCTAAGAAAGGAAACCCACAACCACAAATCGCTGTTTTAAAAGATGGAGTTTTGAATTCAGTTGGCCTGACTAACCCAGGAATAAAAAGTGTGGTCAATGAAAAGATACCCAACTTAAAAAAGCACTATAGTAAATTACCTATTATTGCAAGCATTGCCGGAGAAAGCTTTGAAGATTACCTGTTTGTTGCTCAACATTTTGCTAATCCAGGTTTAGTTGCTGCCTTAGAACTCAATGTTTCTTGTCCCAATGTCGCTGCAGGTGGTATGCAATTTGGCGTTGACCCTAAGGTTATTCAAAAACTGACAGCGGCAGTAAAAGAAATTATCACAGTTCCGCTTTATGTTAAATTAACGCCCAATGTTACTGATATTGTTGCGTGTGCTCGTGCAGCACAAGAAGGAGGAGCAGATGGATTAACGATGATCAACACCTTATATGGAATGAGGATCGACCCAGTTACTAAAAAAACGTTAGTTGGTAACCAAACGGGTGGTTGGTCAGGCCCTGGCATCTTACCATTGGCAATTCGAATGATTTATCAGGTAGCTCATGCCGTCAATATACCGATCATTGGTGTTGGTGGGATTTCTAGTGCACTAGATGTACTTGAAATGTACTTAGCTGGTGCTAGTGCTGTTCAGATCGGAAGTGCACAATTTAAGGACCCAGCAGCTTGTTGGCATATTTTATCTGAGCTAGAAAGTGAAATGGATAAAGCCAATGTCAATAATTTGCAGGAATTATCAGACCAAATTAAAAGGAAGTTTCGAGATGAAAGAAGATAGACCAATAATTGCTTTAGATTTTCCAGACCAAAAAAGTGTGGATACTTTTTTAGAACAATTTCCTAAGAATGAAAAGTTGTTTGTCAAAATTGGAATGGAGTTATTTTATCGTTGTGGGCCGGATCTGATAAAAGATATGAATGACCGTGGCTATGATGTTTTTTTAGACTTAAAATGCCATGATATTCCGCATACGGTTGAAGCAGCTATGCGAAGTATTTCAAAGTTAAAAGTTACTTTAACTACAATCCATGCTAGTGGCGGTCTACAAATGATGAAAGCTGCTAAGAAAGGTATGAGTGACAGTTTAGGTAAAACTAAGATCCTAGCTATCACTCAACTTACTTCGACTTCTCAAGAAATGCTAAAAAAAGAACAATTGACTAATGTTAGCATGGAACAAAGTGTGAGTAATTATGCTAAACTGGCTGAAAAAGCAGGTTTAGATGGTGTAGTTTGCTCTGCATTTGAAGCAAAACAAATCAAAGAACAAACTAATAATGATTTTTTAACTGTGACCCCTGGAATTCGTTTAGCTTCTGATGATCATGATGACCAAAAAAGGGTCGTTTCTCCTGATCAAGCAGCGAGCTTAAAAGCTTCAATGATCGTAGTCGGTCGTAGTATCACTCAAGCAACGCAGCCATACGAAACTTATTGTGAAGTAAAAAGATTATGGAAGGATGGGAAACACTTTGAAGAAGATCGCTGAAGAACTATTAGATATTGAAGCTGTTAAACTATCACCGAATGACCCATTTATTTGGGCAAGTGGGATCAAAAGTCCGATATACTGTGATAACCGTTTAACGATCAGTTACCCACACGTTAGGAAAATGATCGCTACAGGAATGGCAAAACTGATCTTAAGTAATTATCCTGATGCTGAAGTTATCGCTGGGACCGCAACTGCTGGGATACCACATGCTGCTTGGGTAGCAGATGAATTAGAGCTACCGATGATCTATGTTCGTTCAAAACCTAAGGACCATGGTAAAGGTAAGCAAACAGAAGGTGTATTGAAAGCAGGTCAAAAAGTGGTTTTGATCGATGATTTACTTTCGACTGGTGGTAGTGTGCTAAAAGCAGCGACGGCATTACAGCATGAACAAGCAAATGTGATCGGTGTAGTTGGTATTTTTAATTATCAGCTTGCCGATTTAGATAAAAACTTTGCAGACAATAAGTTGACTTATCACACTTTAACGAACTACTCAGAATTACTTGAAGCTGCACAAGAAAGAAATATCTTCACGCAAAAAGATGTTGATTCGATGCTTGAATGGAAAAAGTCGCCTAAATCTTGGAAATAAAGTTAGAAATAATAAAAAAAAAGATGTAATTGCATTGACGTTTTGGTTAAACAAGTTATATGCAAGTACATCTTTTTTTGTTTATATTATTCAATTAAGACCCTTAGTTAATAATTTTTAAGCAAAAGTTAGTAGTTAATTTAAGTCACTTTTTATGGCCATGAAAACGATATTTGCGAAAAAACGTTTTAAAGTGTAAACTTATTGTATATATCAGAATTAATTTAGTTTTGTTAAGAATTTCTGCTACTAGAATTAGTTACTACGAATTTAAAGATGTATTTTTTTAAAAATTAATTTTTACTTGATATAATGATAAGTAATGATTAATTATTAAGTTGACTGCATCTATTAAAAATTAGTCTAAAGGGTTTAGCTTAATTTACAGCATAGTATTGCACAAAAAACTTGAACTGCTTGGGAGCAATATGAAAAGGGGTCGTATTTTATGAAAACACAGCATGAAAGTATTTTTTCATCGAAAACGTTAACTTATTTTTTGCAATTAGCTGAAACTATGAGTTATACGCAAGCTGCTCAAATATTAGGGATCACACAACCCGCTTTGACTCAGCAAATAAAAAAATTAGAGAAGAATGTAGGCGCACCTTTATTTTATTCAGTTGGCAAAAAATTACATTTATCGGATGCAGGTTATACTATGCTGGATGCTACTCACCAGATCTATGAAACATTAAACCGTGCAACTGATGAGATACAACAATCAACAAGCCCTGATATCGGGGAAATCAATATTGGTATTTTAGCCTCGATCGAGACGGAAGTATTCTTTGATTTTGTAAGTGATTTTTATCAAAGGCACCGCGATATTAAACTAACGATATATGCTTTAACTCGTAAAGAAATCTGGGAAGGGTTAGAGAATAATCAATTAGATTTAGCTATTATGTACTTGCCAGACGAAAATATTAAAAATTGGAAGCCATATGAAACCAAGAAAATTTTGACAGAAAACTTAGTCTTCGTACATCAAAATGAAAAGCTGAAAAAGAGAAGACGTATTAAATTGAAAGATACTTTGAGCCGTCCCTGGGTTGGTTACCCAACGGATTTTTATGTAAATACACAGCTTAGAGAGGCTTACCGAAATGAAAATATTGATTCGCCTGACTTTGCAGCTCGTTTTACAGATCCAGAACAATTACTTAGATTTACTAGACGTACAGGCAACTATACTGCTTTACCATCTTCATTTGTAGAGGCCAATCTGACAGAAGATAGTGATTTTTATACAGCATTATTTGAACCGACAATTTCTTTTGAAATGTCTTATGTTTATCGAAAGGGAAAAGGAGAGATTCCTCGGATCGCTAATTTCTTCCAGGAATTTGATCAGTATCTAGCAGATAAAGATTATATTTCTCGCTTGACAGATTCTACTACAGAGCAATAAGCTATTTAAGAACGTAATATTAATTAATAAGGTAAAGCTTTTTAACAACTTTAAGACTAATTATTATAAGGAGATATTTATACAATGAAAGAATTGGTTTTTGGACATAAAAATCCTGACACAGACGCAATCGTTGCTGCTAAGGCATATTCATATTTGTTGAATCAATTAGGTGGGCAGACTGAAGCTGTTGCTTTGGGTGAACCTAATGATGAAACAAGATTTGTACTTGATCATTTTTCTGAACCATATCCACGCGTGATCTCTGAGGCCGGTTCAGAAACAAAACAGGTAGTTTTAGTTGATCATAATGAATCACAACAAAGTGTTGATGATATTAGTGATTTGACAGTTACTCATGTTATCGACCACCATCGGATCGCCAATTTTGCTACAGCAGCTCCTTTATACTATCACGCAGAACCAGTTGGCTGTAGCAGTACGATCATCTTTAAGGAATTCAAACAATCTGGAGTTGACATTCCACAAAATTTAGCTGGTTTGATGTTATCTGCAATTATTTCAGATACGTTGTTATTTAAATCACCTACTACTACAGACGTTGATATTGCAGTCGGCAAAAAATTAGCTGAAATTGCAGAAGTAGATTATGAAGAATATGGTTTGGTTATGTTAAAGGCAGGTACTAATTTATCTACCAAGACAGCAGAAGAATTGGTTACTTCGGATGCCAAATCATTTGAGATGGGTAACAAGACAGTACGTGTTGACCAGGTCAATACAGTTGATCTCAACGAGGTTTTTGCCCGTGAAGATGAATTACGTTCGGCAATTGAGGCACAAAATAAAGACAATGGTTATGACTTGTTTTTGCTGATGGTAACTAATATTCTTGATTCTAATACACGTTTATTAGCGATCGGGGCTGGGCAAGACGTTGTTGAAAAAGCATTTGGTCAAAGTTTAGCTAATGATAAAATGGATCTACCAGGCGTTGTTTCACGTAAAAAACAAGTCGTTCCACCGTTAGAAGAAGCTTTTAACTAAAAAATATGTTTTATTAGTATGAAAGAACACTTTATATTTTGGAGTGTTCTTTTTTTATCCGTTAAAAAGTATAAAGTTACTTTAACTAAATGAAAAAAATCAAACCCAAGGAAACAATCATTAGAAATACGTGCAATTACGTAAAAAAACCCATATAATAAAAGGTGAAAACATTTTTGAGGTGATCAAGTTGAGTCAAGAAAAAAGAATTGAATTAATCAAACAATTATTAGAAGAACGGCA
>DXAP01000081.1 GCA_019116985.1 Candidatus Ligilactobacillus excrementavium
AAAATTTCACCTTGCTTTTCAAGATTTTCTATTTCAGTTAGTGCCTGATTATAATGTTTGGGACGGTCGATAAAGGAATGAACAAAGTTAGGATATTGTTTGTATCTTTGTTTTACTAAATTGTTCATAGCAGCACCGTTTTCTGGTTTCCGATAGTTGATATCTCGTGTCATGACTACAACGATTTTATCGTAACCTAATTGTTGTGCCCGCTTATAAGGAATCGAATCTGCGATACCACCATCTAAGTAAGGTTGATCATCAATTATCCGAATGTCTGATAATAATGGAATACTCGATGATGCTTTGATCGCCTCGACTTGGTCATTGTTTTGTTCTTTACGAAAAACATGCGCTTGACCACTTTCACAGTTAGTAGCTGTGATCTCAAAAATTTGTTGACTTTGACGATAAGCATCCCAATCAAACGGGCTATAAGCAAAACACTCTGGAGAAAACAGAAAGTCCAAGTTGAAGATCCCACCGTTGTTCCATAAGTTGCTGACGCTGATGTAGCGCTTGTCATGTAAAAAATGTAAGTTAATATTTGCTGAACGATTGCGTTGTTTAGAAATATAATTCATAGCACACAATGTTCCTGCAGATACTCCATGAACATATTCAAACTCAACATCGTGTTCGATAAAAAAATCTAGGATCGCACTAGTAAAGAATGAACGTAACGCACCACCCTCGAGAATTAAAGCTGCTTTTTCCAAAATATCGCTCTCCATTCTATTTCATATTTTTATTAACTTTTGGCTGAGAGATAAAACTTTGCTAAAAGGTTGTAGTCTAGCATGCATGAATTTAAAATTCGATATACAATATATCATAGATATATAATAACAAAATCTAAATGTATTGTTTAGCAATATCATAAGAGTCACTTTGTTTCAAGAAGCTACCAGTTCGAGGAGGTTCATTATGTTTGAAAGAAACAGTTTACGCTTGAACTTTAAAGGAAAAAGTTTTTTTTATCAAGCTGAACAAGTAGATACTCACGGGTCGGCTGACCAATGTCATTATGCGATCTTGTTTCCTAGTTTAAAGAAAGCTAAGGCCTTTGATAAAGCTAGTCGCAAGGGCCATATGACTGTTAAAAATTATTTTGGCTCTTATCATCAAGTGTTCCGGACAGACTTTAAATTTCAAGAATCTAATTTAACGAATCAAGCTGACGAAACAATTTACAGTGGTTTATTGACGGTTCAAGAAGCTAACAGGAAGAGTTAAAGAGATGAGTTTTTCTAAAAAGATCATGTTGTTCTTACTATTAATGGTGGCAACTTTTGCAGTTTTAGGGTATGTATTATTTCTCTGTACTTTTTTTATTTTACATTTTAACTGGCAAACTTGTTTGATGGCTATATTTGGGTTGCCAATTTTTCTATTCTTTTTAAACTTTTTGTGGAATGATATATAGAACTAATTAAGAGATTTTGTCTTTTTCAAGGGCAAAATCTCTTTTTTCAACTAAAAATTCAAAAAATTTCAGGGACTTTAACTCTATCATTGTAAAATTTATCTTGAATCAAGCCGATTTTGTAATAACTAACGGGTTTTTAAAAGTCGTCAAGACCAGTTTTTTGTAGGGGAACTAAATAATGAAACGCTAACAGTGTTACAAAAAATTACATAATTTGTTTGATTTTACAAAATAACGTTTCTTTTTAAATCCCATGTTATTTGCATGTAAACTCTATTCCTTATACTAGGCATCGTTGAATTGATGAAGCGGCTTAATAGATAAGTCGCAACAATAAAAGAGAAATTATAGGAGTGTACAAAATAATGAAATTTAAGAAGACTTTATTAACGATCACAGCAGCAGCTGGTATGATGACTGCAGGTTCAATTGCAGCAAGTGCTGATACAGTTACAGTTAAATCAGGCGATACGATCTCATCGATCGCAAAAGAAAATAATAGTAGTGTTTCTGTTATTGAAAAAGCTAATGATCTTTCTAATATCAACATGATCTATGTTGGTCAGGAACTTGAAGTTGGCGAAAATGGTCAAGTTGCTCAGGCACAGCCACAACAACAAGTACAACAACCACAACAACAGGCACAGGCTCCTGTACAACAAGCACAACCAAAACAAGAACCAGCACAAGTTGAAAAAAATGACAACGAGCAGGTTCAAGCACAGCCACAGGTTAAGCCGCAACAACAAGTTCAACCAAAACAAACTGTGCAGGCTCAGCCAAAGCAACAGGCACAGCCGCAACAAGTTAGCCAAAAGCCAGCTGCTACTTCTAATAATTCAGGAAACACATCTTCTGAAGATGCAGCTAAAGCAGCAATTGCTAACCGTGAATCCGGTGGCTCATATTCAGCTTCAAATGGTCAGTTCTATGGTAAGTACCAGTTAGGTAAGTCAATGTTAAATGGTGATCTTTCAGAATCTAATCAAGAAAAGACTGCTGACAACTATGTTAATGATCGTTATGGTTCATGGTCAAATGCTTTAGATCATTCAGACCAATATGGTTGGTACTAAGATCGGTCAACTGATTTAAAAAGAGAATAATTATTTTTCATACAGCTAGGACAAAGTGTTTTATACATTTTGTCCTAGTTTTTTTTATCTAAAAAATATTAAAAGTCTTGAATTAAAATCAGGGTAGAGTGTGGTTATTCAAAGTTTTCTTTTGTTATAATTAGTTTAGTTGTTAGCGTTAACATTTGGAAGGAGTCGTTAGTATGAAAATTGTAGTTATTGGAGCTTATGGTCATATTGGCTCGTACTTAGTCCCGAAATTAGTTAAAAACAACAATGAAGTGATCGCTGTTAGTCGGGGAAAACATCAACCATATACCCAAGATAGCAGTTGGAACAAAATTCAGCATTTGAGTTTAGATCGCGTAAAAGATCCGGAATTTGCAACTAAGATTGCGGCTTTAGATGCAGACATCGTAGTTGATTTAATTAATTTTAAACTTGAAGATACACAAAAAATGGTTGCTGCGCTTAAAAGCGCCCGGATTTCACATTACCTCTTTTGTTCGTCAATTTGGGCACATGGTAGAGTAGAAACTTTACCAGCTGATCCTAATGATCCTGCTAAAGAGCCTTTGGACGATTATGGTAAAAATAAATTTGCCAGTGAGAAATTTTTAAAAAATGAATATCGCACAACTGGTTTTCCGGCTACGATCATTATGCCAGGGCAAATTTCAGGGCCAGGATGGACAATTATTAACCCAGTTGGAAATACTGATCTTGGAGTCTTTCAAAAGATTGCTAATGGTGAAAAAATTATCTTACCAAATTTTGGCATGGAAACTTTGCATCATGTTCATGCAGATGATGTTGCCCAGATGTTTTACAAGGCGATCTTACACCGCAATCAAGCACTAGGAGAAAGCTTCCATGCGGTTGCGGCAGAATCTATGACTTTATATGGTTACGCTAAAGCTTGCTATCAATTCTTCGGTCAAGAACCACAAATCGATTTCTTGTCCTGGCCAGAATGGGTAAAATTAGTTAATGATCAAGAATTGACCGACCATTCTTATTATCATATAGCCAGAAGTGGTAGTTATAGTATTGAAAATGCACGGAAATTGCTAAATTATGAACCTAAATATACAACGTTGGAAACCGTTGAACAAGGGATCAGAAGTTATATTAAACGCGGGTTGATCACATTAAAAAAGGGATAATATAAAGAGGCTTGAACTTTTGTGAGCCTCTTTTTAGGTTAGGGACTATTCATTTTTTGGCCTTTTCGACCATTATTTATAAATTTATAGAATGATGTAGATATTTGTAATGCTGAGAAAACCAAGCGAAAAGAGTACACACAGCTAATGAACAGAAATTTTTGAAAAACAAGTTATTTTTTGATATTCTAATAGATAAATTAAAATTAAATTAGAAATAGGTAGGTGTGCTGTTGTGAAGGTGGTTAAGTTTGGTGGTAGTTCTCTAGCAGATGGGGTTCAGCTAAATAAAGTTTTAAACATTGTTAAAGCAGATAAAGAGCGAAAAATTATTGTCGTTTCCGCACCCGGAAAACGATTTGAAAAAGACGAAAAAATTACGGATTTGCTGATCAAATTAGCTATGCAAGTTCATGATGGTCTTGAATATACGCAGACTTTAAATTCGATCAAAGAACGCTATGCCATAATTATCGACCAGTTATCACTTGGCCAAGAAGCAGCGGAACTCCTTGAGGGTAATTTACAGCAGCTATTGTCCGCAGACTATGATAATTTTTCAGAGCAATTAGATGCTTTTAAAGCTAGTGGAGAAGACAACAACGCTCAACTGATCGCTTTGTTTTTTAACAAACGCGGTCTGCCAACAAGGTATGTTGATCCGAAAAAAGCAGGCCTTTATGTTAGCGATGATCCAGGACATGCACAACTTTTGCCCGAATCATATGCCAATTTACAAAAATTGCGTGAGATCTCTGAACGGATCGTTTTTCCAGGTTTCTTTGGTGTTTCTAAAGGTGGGAAAAGAGTTACTTTCGCTCGCGGAGGTTCAGACATTACAGGGGCTGTTTTGGCAAATGGTGTTCAAGCAGACTTATACGAAAACTTTACTGACGTTGATGCTATTTATGCAGCGAATCCGCAAATAATATACCAGCCGAAAAAGATCCATCATCTAACTTACCGAGAGATGCGTGAGCTCTCCTATGCCGGTTTTTCGGTTTTTCATCATGAAGCACTCCGCCCTGCGATCATGGCTAATATTCCGATCGAAGTCAAAAACACTAATAACCCAGCTAGTCCTGGGACTTTGATCGCTAAAGAAAAACCGCAGGAAGCTAATGATGTCACAGGAATGGCAACTTCGCACGGTTTTGAATCTATTTATATTGCTAAATATTTGATGAATGAGGAAGTTGGATTTGGCTCTTCCGCTCTAGAAGTTATGGCCAAACATGGGATCAGTGTAGAGCATATGCCTACAGGTATTGATGAAATGTCTTTAGTTGTCAAAGAAAATCAGATCAATAATGCACAAGAACAAGCACTGCTAACTGAGTTAAAAGAGCAATTGAACGCGGACGATGTTCATCGCCAAACTAATTTGACGTTGATCATGTTAGTAGGTGAGAAAATGGCAACGACTATTGGAACTGCCGCCAAAGCAATGACTGCACTTGCCGATGAAAAAATTGGGATCCGCTTATTTAACCAAAGTTCATCAGGGATCAGTATTATGTTTGCTTTAGAAGAAAAGGATGAAAAAAAGGCGATCCAAGCTTTATATAAAGCCTTTTTCTAGATAAAAATAACGGAGTTGTGTCAGACTAAAACATATGACCCACCCCGTTATGTTAATTTCTTAAATAAAAAGCCGCCCGCATGGGGACGACCGCTGTAGAGAAGTGCAAAGGTTTAACTACCTTCATGTATACGATACCATATTTGTTCAAATATGTAGATAAATCAGCTCAAAAGCTGTTTCATATAAAAAGTAGAAAGTGAGACAAAAGATGTTTTGGATCACGTTTAAGGGCCGTCGATCTATCCCGTTTTAAACTGGGTTAAATCGACGGCCCTTTTAGGATCGAGACAACTAGTTATGTCCCCGCTCCTACACACTATAGAGTATTTTTACATAAAGGATAAATCAAGTAGGTGACATACTTTGGGGAAAAGTAGCCACCGTTTATTTATATTAGCCTACCATTCGTAATTTGTACGATTCTGGCGGCCCTTGTTCGTTGCTTTGTCCAATAGGATGCGTTGCTCAAAATGAGCAACATTTTTCTTGGTATCTTTGACCGTGTCAGGGTTAACTGAAACGTAATCAATACCTTGTTTGATCAAAAATTCAGTGAATTCAGGATACTCGGAGGGCGCTTGGCCACAGATCGAGACGGTTTTATCATCCTGATGAGCTGTTTTGATCAGGTGAGCGATCGCACGCTTGACAGCTAGGTTACGCTCATCAAACAATGATGCTACAGTATCATTATTACGATCACACCCAAGAAGTAACATAGTTAAGTCATTGGAACCGATCGAGTAACCATCGATATATTGGTTGAATTGATCGGCCAAAATAATATTGCTGGGTATCTCTGCCATCATATAAACCTTAAATTCAGCACTTCGGTGTAATCCAGCATCTTTCATTAATGTCGTTACATTTTCAATTTCTTTGATAGTTCTGACAAATGGGATCATGACATTTAGGTTAGTTAGACCAAATTCATCCCGGACCTTTTTAACTGCTGCTAATTCCAGTTTAAAGGCTTCAAGATACTTAGGATCATAGTAACGTGAAGCTCCACGCCACCCTAATAAGTCTGCAGGTTCATGTGGCTCGAATTTTTCACCTCCTTTAAGATTGCGGTATTCACTCGATTTAAAATCAGAGAAACGTAAGACGACTGGTCGTGGTGCCATAGCACGTGCCACCTGGCTGATCCCTTCCGCCAGCATTTTGACAGCTTGTTCTGCTTTTCCTTCTTCGATCATGTGTAATGGATGTTCATGGATAAAACTAGTCCAAATGAATTCCTCACGCATCAAGCCGATCCCATCAGCGGGTAAGCTTGCATATTGTTGAGCTAAATCTGGATTTCCTAGATTCATCATTACTTGTGTAGCCGTAGGTGCAAAAAATTCAGTGTTAACAGTAGTTGTTGGTTGATTTTTTGTTTTCGTGTCTAGTAATGAGTCAATTTTACCTTCGTATACGATTCCATTATTTGCATCGACTGTGACGATCGTGCCATTTGTCAAGACATCCATCGCAGCTATTCCACGACTTTTAGTTCCAACGATCGATGGGATCTGCATCTCACGAGAAACGATTGCAGCGTGACAAGTCATACCGCCGTTATCGGTGATGATCCCGGCTGCTTTTTTCATTGCGGGGACCCAGTCAGGTGAAGTCATGGATGTTACTAGCACTTCGCCATCTTTGAATTGATCGATATCTTTGGGATTTTCGATAACATGGACTGCACCACTAGCTAGACCAGGACTAGCAGCTAACCCCTTAACTAAAATTTCGGAATCAGTAATATTTTTAATTTTTTGTCCCCCCGAATTTGGTGAAGTTTTTTTCTTTTTTTGTGACCAGAATGTTTCTGGACGAGCCTGCACGAGCCAGAGCTTGTTAGTAATTTGATCTAAAGCAAATTCCATGTCCATATAACAGCCATAATGTTTTTCGATATCTTTAGCATAACCGGCAAGCTCAAGAACTTGGTCATCGTTTAAAGATGGTTTTTGTCTTTCGTTTGGAGCGATAGTTTTTTCTTGTACTCCACCGTCAGTTCCTCGCAGTAATTCAACTTCTTGTTGGTTAATATTTTTTTGGATAATTTTGTTAGTTTTTTTATCGATAATAAAATCATCTGGCGTTACGATCCCTTGCACAATATATTCACCTAAGCCACGAATACTATCTATGATGATCTGTTGATCATTTCCATTTGAAATGTTAACGGAAAACATGACACCAGATGCTTTAGACGAGACCATCATTTGAATAGTTGCTGCTAAGGCAACTTTTTCGTGTGGAAATTGTTGCTTGTGGCGATAATATGTTGCTCTTTCAGTGAAAAGGGAAGCGTAACATTCTTTAACATAGTGGACCACACTATCGGCGCCTTTGATATTCAAGTATGATTCTTGTTGTCCGGCAAAAGAAGCGTCCGGCAAGTCTTCGGCTGTCGCGCTGGAACGGATCGCAACAAATGGTTCTTTTTGCCCGATCCGTCCTTCTAACTCAGCATAAGCATCTTTGATACTCGTTGTGAGATCAGCTGGTAGTGGACTTTCTATGATCGCGCGCCTAATTTTTTTACAAACCAAATTTAATTCATTGGAGTCTTCGTAATCTTCAATACTTTTAAGTAATTGATCGACTTTTGTGTTTGCACCACTGGTTTCCATAAAGTAACGGTATGCGTGTGATGTAGTCGCAAAGCCATATGGTACAGGAATATTTGTTTCTGAAGTTAATTCTCCCAAAGAAGATGCTTTACCCCCAACAAGGTCAACGTCATTGCGGTGTAACTCATCAAACCAAAGAATATTTGCAGTGGATCTATCTTTCAAAATTCTTCCTCCTTATGATCATGCGTTTAATACGATAATTTTGTTCTTGATCACACTTATATTTTTTGGCCAAAAGTAATATAACGTGTTGATAAGCGAATGTAATTAAATCATTAACATCAACGACCACAATTCTAGTTAAGAAAGTATAAATAGTCAACAATTAAATTTACGTATATAAAAGCAAATTATGCTTATTTTATAAGTTTTTAGTTCAAAATACGTAAGCGTTTATTGAAAGGTCACGCTTTATAAAGCTAGTTCGATAAGGATTTTGAAAGTTAAAAAATACTATGTAATCATAAAACTATTTTAAAAATAACTAAATTAAAATATTATAAGTGCTGATAATCATTGATAATTGTTAGCCAAAGATGAAAATTGTTTGTGCATCAATTTATTTAAATTATAAATGGAGTTAGTATTTAGTCACTTAAACCGATACATTTTAATTGAATTTGTGAAAGACATGCTGTAAAGTCAGACTATGGATCACTGATGTTTCATCATTGGTAAGTATAAAATAATAAGTTGAGTAAAAAAGAAAATTAAAATTAAAGTAAAGGTTAGAAGGGAGAATTGATTTGAGAACAGCAAATTTTAGATATCCGGATAAAGCAGCCTTCGATATGGTAATGGGTGAACTAAAAAAACGTAATATTACAATGGAAACAATTGCTGATATCGCGTTTGATCTACAGAAAAATTTTTATCCAGATGCTAATAAAGCAGAATTTTTAGAGGCTGCTAACGATGTCTTACACAAACGTGAAGTATTAAATAATGCAATGGTCGCTTTGGAGCTTGACCGCTTGTCAACTGAAGGGCAGTTAAAACAACCGCTACAAAATATTGTCGCTAACGATTCAGGAGTTTTCGGTGTTGATGAATCGTTGGCTGTAAGTATTGCTAATATTTATGGTACGATCGGAGTGACTAATTTCGGCTATCTTGATCGCGTTAAAAATGGTGTGATCAAGGAATTAGATACGCAAAAAGATGGGCGAGTTAACACGTTTATCGATGACCTAGTTGGAGCCTTAGCAGCCGCAGTTGCTGCCAAAATGGCACACCAATATGCTTAAATATAACGATAAAAAGGGGCCGTCGATCTATCCCACTAAATGGGTTAAATCGACGGCCCTTAAACGTGTTCCAAAAGACGCGCAGTTATAGTAAGGTTTAAAACATTTTTTGTCTTTTTCTTTTAGTCGCTAGCTATTATTTATTTTCAGTCTATTTCCAATATCTGCGGTAACCAGCATATTCTGCAGCAAATTTTGGTTCAGTCAATTTAGCGATATCGACTTGTTTGCCAGGAGTTCTTGATTCGATCATTTTTCCATCACCGATATACATACCCACGTGGTGGACTGAACCAGTTCCGTGCTCATAAGCAAAAAAAACTAAGTCGCCAGGCAAGATAGAATCGACTTCGACAGGTGCTCCTTGAACTTGCTGGTCGTCGGCATCACGCGGGATAGTTATATTAAAAACGCGGTGCAAACCATAGACTAAACCTGAGCAGTCATAACCGTATGAACTAATACCACCCCAAATATAGCGCATGCCTAAAAACTGTTTAGCAATGTTGACCATCGTTTTCCCGTCGTTTTCGCCAATTAATTCTGCGGGGATCTCAGTTGCTTTCTTATCAACAAAGCCGATCCCCAAAGGTGTTGCTACTTTTACCTTGCAGTCGTCTGCTGTTATTTTTTCCAATCGTGTGCCTAAGGTCAACTCGGTTAATGGTGTATGTCCTTCATCATATAAAGGAGCTGTTTTAACACAGATAGTGATAGTTCCTGCATTTTCTTGTTCAGGAATTGCAGGAGCCAGAGATGAAGAGGGAATCCAGCCTGGATAGCCATTGCTATTTTGATGAGTTGGCTGGTCACAAGCGATTATTTTTGCCCATGTGCCATCGTTTTCTTCGACTAAGACTTTATCATTAAATAGTAACTGGCTATCGATCATATTGTCATCACATAACTGGATCGTTTCTTGGTCGGACATTTCAGCAGACCAGTTTTTAGCGTCACCAGCTAGTATTTTTTTATCGATCGTACGGACCTTGTCTTTAGAACGCCAAAGATTGGCTACAGGTACTTTAACTCTTGATTTCTCCATGTTTTTGATCCCTTCAGATAACCATCAGAATATTACTTAAAGTTACTTGCTAATTAGTCTGTTTATCGAGTGTTTCAGCAAGTTTTTGCTTAATGTAGTCTGCTGATAGCTGTAATTTTTCTTTTTCTCTATCAGTTAGCTCTAACTGAATTTTTTCCTCTATCCCGTTTTTACCAATAATTGCCGGGTATGACAAGTAAGTTGCATATTCTTTTCTATAATTGGAAACGGGCAGTTCGCTATGAGCATCGTTTAGTATGTCTCTAGCCAAGCGAACCGCGGCTGCTGAGATACCATAATTAGTGTATTTTTTACCTTTTAGCACGGTAAAGCCACCGTCACGGGCGACTTGATCTATTTTTTCTAAACTAATTTGCTTTTGGTCAGCCACTTCTGTGATCGGATGGCTTAAAGCACGGACAGTTGACCAAGCAGTAAATTGAGAATTACCATGTTCGCCCAAGTTATAGCCGCTAACTGAGCGGGGATCGATATTTAGTTCACTTGCCACAGCGCGTTTCATCCGCGCTGAATCAAGCAGGGTCCCAGTACCTATAACTTGGTTTTGCGGAAGTCCGGTGTACTTTTGATAAAGCGAAGTAATGACATCACATGGATTAGTAATAACTATCAGAACGCCATTAAAACCTGATTCCTTGATTTGAGGAGCAACGTCGAGTACAGCTTGACTAGTGAATGGTAATTCGGCGAAACGGTCGTTAGTTTTACTTTCATTTGGCAGGCGGATGTTACCAACAGCTGAGATCACGATATCAGCATCAGCTAGTTGTGAGTAATCGTTAATAGTGATCGCAGTATGGTGATCGATATTTGCCAGTGCATCGTTAAAGTCCATGGCATCTGCTTTTACTTTTTGTTCATTCTTGTCGATCAAAACTAGTTGATCTGCCAGACCTGTTAATACAATATGATGTGCAACTGCAGCTCCAACGTTGCCTGTACCGATCACACCAATTTTTCTTGTCATTAATATTACCTCCGATTCATGCAATTTCAGCAACCAAGTCCTTGAGCCTGACTTGACCCAATTAGTTTGTTGCTTTTACTCGATAGTTTGTACCCATCCCTTAGGAGCTGGACGATCTCCGTATTGAATATCGATCAGTTCATTGTATAGCTTAGTTGTAACTGGTCCTGTCTTTTCTTCATCATAGAAAACATGTTTTTTACCATTATCTGTGATCGATCCTACAGGTGAGATCACGGCAGCGGTTCCCATTGCGCCGGCTTCAACAAATTGGTCGATGTCAGCAAACTTGATTTGTGTTTCGATCGGGTTCAGCCCTTGACGTTGTGCAACTTCTAAGAGTGAGCGTTTTGTGATCGATGGTAAAATTGAGTTTGATTTTGGTGTGACAAATTGGCCTTCCTTAGTGATCCCAAAAAAGTTTGCTCCGCCAAACTCATCGATATATTTATGTTCGCGTGGATCTAAGAAAAGGCAATCAGCATAGCCTTCTTTATGTGCTTGCACAGAGGCAATCAAGCTGCTGGCGTAGTTACCAGAAGTTTTTGCTCGTCCAGTACCCGCATAAGCAGCTCTGTCATATTGACTGACTGTGTATGGAGCAGGTGAAAGCCCGTTAACATAAGCACCAACTGGTGTTGCGTAAACATGGAAAGTAAACTCAGTTGCGGGTTGAACTCCTACGACAGTCGTAGTCCCGATCATAAACGGACGAATGTACAAGGTACCGCCGCTTTCGTAGGGTGGTACGAATTCTTCATTGGCTTTGACGATTTTTTTAACGGAATCTACAAAAGCGTCGATCGGATATGGCTCCATACCTAAACGTTTAGCAGAGTTAGCCAAACGTTCTGCGTTTAATTCTGGTCTGAATAAGTTGATCTTGCCGTCTTTACGACGATAGGCTTTTAGTCCTTCAAATATTTCTTGACCATAATGCAAGACTTCGGCTGCTTCTGATAATTCAAGTGTTGATTTCTCAGTCAATTCTCCTTCTTGCCATTGACCATCTTTATATTTAGCGACAAAGCTGTACGGAAGATCGTGATATTCAAAACCCAAGTTGTTCCAATCCAAATTTTCTACTTTTTCTTTCATGATATGTGTCCTCCTTTAAAATCTGTGTAGCAATGTTTAACAACGACAAAAAACGCCCCACAAGACCAAACTGGCCTTATAGGGCGTTTCCACGGTACCACCTATTTTTTCTCATCAAATTGCGACAAGCTCACTACAATTATGAGTTAATAATTGTAAATTCCCTAATAATGGTGGGTATCCAGTAAAAATTACATTATCATTTTTACCGCATCAGAGGTGAGAAATTATTGCCTGGCACTACTTCCTTTCAGCAACCGGAAGCTCTCTGGTTTGCTACAGCGATAATGCTCCTCGTCAAAGCGTTTTTCATCGTTATCTAATTAAGTTTTAATTTAACGCACCATTAGTTGCTTGTCAAATGTTTTTTTAAGTTAGTTGGTAAAAAGTGTGTGCGTCTTGCTGTTAAAAAGTATTGATATAAAAAAGTGAAGAAAGGGTGTTCAAATTCTAATAACCGTGTTATACTATCTTTGGTGATATTTTTCACATAAATTTCTCTCTCTTGCCTAACCGAGGTCACGGTTAGGATTTTTTATATTTCAACTTATAAATGGATGATTTATATAAAATATAAACAAAATAAACAAATACATACAAACTATTGATTACTTTATCACAAAGATGAGAAATGACAATTTACATAATAAAAGTTTGTAAAAGCTCATAAAGTACATGTTTTTTGAACATAAACTCCGAAACTGGTATAATTATGAAGTTCGCTTTTAAGGTGAAAACTTTTTAAAGCAGATCGACTAGTTGAAAATGAATGTTTTTAAGTAAAGGAAACTTCTATGAAATATGGATATATTCGTGTTTCACTGTGTGGCCCTAGTAAAACTGAGCAAGAAGAACAATTACTTGCGAGTGGTGTGGTAAAGAGCAATATTTTTTATGATCGTATCGATAGCTATTCAACGCAAACAGATGAATTTACCAATTTGTTAGAGAAGCTACGAGCAAAAGATATATTGGTCATTACGACATTGGACCGGATCGCACAGTCAACTAAGC
>DXAP01000006.1 GCA_019116985.1 Candidatus Ligilactobacillus excrementavium
TAAATGGATTTAACAGCAATGTTTGACCGTTTGTTTGTGGTTGTGGGTTATTGTCCCAACTGCTTCTCAAACGGCTTAGAGAGCAAAGTATATCGTCCTAAAGCAGACCGTGGCGAATGGATAGGCGATAAGTATATGACCTATGAAGGACAGCATTTCAGCGGCACATGTTCAGTTTGTGGTTGGAATACCAAACAAGGCGAACCGATCAGTGTTGAAGAAATAAAGGAAATGCACAGCAAGCCAAAAACTGAAATGCCAGATATACCGGATGATTTACCGTTTTAGGGAGGAGAAAAAGATGGCAAAAAGGAAGACTTTAAGTAAGAAAACTAGATTTGAAGTTTTTAAAAGAGATAGTTTTACTTGCCAATACTGTGGAAAGCAAGCGCCTGATGTAGTTCTTGAAATTGATCATATTAATCCAGTGTCTAAAGGTGGAAATAATGACCTGACAAATTTAGTAACTGCTTGTTTTGACTGTAATCGAGGAAAAACAGATAAAAAAATATCAGATGATGCAGTTGTAAAAAAACAAATGAATGAACTAGAAAAACTTAATGTCAGGCGTGAACAAATCGAGATGGTTTTTGAATGGAAACAAGAGCTTCTCAGCCAAGATAACGAGATCATCGATAAAATCGTTAATTTAATAGATGACGAGTACACTCCTCGTGGTAACAAAATAAATGAAAACGGCAGAGATTCAATTAAGAAGTCTTACAAAAAATACGGTTTCAATACTTTACTAGAAGCCATAAATAAATCGTTCGAACAATACGACGACTTTGAAACCGCCTTTAACAAAATCGATAAGATAGCTTATTACATTGAGCATCCTATGCCTGAAAAAGTCAGACAGTCATTTTATCTTAGAGGCATTCTCAAGAATAGGCTTAACCACATTAATGATCAATATGCGTTGGAACTTTTGCAAAAAGATTTAGAAATTAGAAGTTATGAATTTATGAAAGAATATTGCTTGAAGGTTAGCAATTGGACACAATTTAAAAGAGAATCATCGGGTTCTATTGAGGAGGAGTTAGAAGAAAATGAAAACAGTTAAACGAGTTGTTGACACAGCATTTTGGGAAGACGAAAAAGTTGTTGATATGTTTTCCCCAGAAGATAAATATTTCATGTTGTACCTTATGACAAACCCACATACTAGCCAAGTTGGTATCTACAAACTCCTAACGAAGATTTCTGCATTTGAACTAGGACATTCTGGCGAAACAGTTGGTGTTTTACTTGATCGTTTTGAAAGTAAATACGGGATTATCAAATATGATTCAAAAACTCATGAAGTGGCAGTTTTGAATTATTTAAAATACAGTGTGGTTAAAGGTGGGAAGCCTGTTGAAGATGTTATCAAAAGAGATCTAAGCGAGGTAAAAAGCACAGAACTTATCAAAGCAGTCTATGAACACATGAGCTTATTCTGGCAGCGTTCAGATAGATATTTTGATAATAATGTTAAAGATATTTTTGAAGACATTCTTTTAAAAAGAAAAGAACCAAAAGAAATAATTAATGACAATGACAATGACAATGACAATGACAATGACAATGACAATGATGATTCGTACCACGATTCGTACCACGATTCGTCAAATAGTCCGGCTAAAGCCGAACCGCCTCTCCCTTATAAAGAAATCGTTGACTATCTAAACCAAAAAGCGGGTACTAGTTACCGAGCAAGTGGAAAGAAAACCCAGTCTCTGATCAAAGCTAGATATAACGAAAGCTTTAAGTTAGATGATTTTAAACAAGTGATCGATAACAAGGTAGCTGAATGGAAAACAGATAATAATATGGCTAAATATCTAAGACCAGAAACCTTGTTTGGGACTAAATTCGAAAGCTATCTGAATCAAAGTAAGGCTTCTAGTCCACAGAATTATGGCGGTGGACAGGTTGCTGACAATCTACCTTGGTAAGGAGATGAGAATATGGACGGAACACCCACATGGGAAGCACGAAGAGAACGGCACAAAGTAAAAAGAGATGTTGCTACTAGGCATCTAAAGCAAGATCAGTATTGGACACAAATTTATCTAGCAAAAAAACAGCAGAAACAAACTAAGCGTCTTTCATTGATCAACAATCCAAATGTCTTACTGCACACTTTTACTGAGGTTGTACCAGTAAGCAAGGAAATGGCTGATCTGAAGAAACGAGCTGAGCAAGTCGCTGCTGCCTACAAGAATAATAACAATAAGAACCTAGTTTTGTATAGCAAACAGTCAGGGAACGGCAAGACATTACTTGCATCTTGTATCTTGGCTGAAGTAGGTAAAAGCCCTGCGTCTGCTAAAACTTGCATGTTTGTTTCAACAACGCAAATCAAAAATTTAGTTAATAAGAAGTTCGATAATACTGCCCGACAAGATGATTTATATGGCGTAGGTGATGAACTAGATGAGTTTGAACGTAATGCAGGGAAAGTCGACTTATTAGTTTTAGATGATTTAGGCACTGAATCTAGTTTGAAAAACGGCGGAGTGTCTTCTGCTAACCAAACGATCAGTGAAAAACTGTTTAACATTGCAGAAAAGCGTGAGTTCAAACCAACGATCATCACGACCAACTATACAGGTGATGAACTTAAAAAGATTTATAACAACAAAATCATTGATCGTTTGATGCCTACTAATGCAGCACAAGTGTTGAACTTCGAAGATGTACCAAGTTATCGAAAAAATTAAGGAGCGTGAACTAAATGCCAAAGTATTACCGAGTACGTAGCCAGCAAGAATGGGACTGGCTAGCAGATAAATTGAATATATACTGTGTCAAATCAATGGCTTGTCCTGTGATTATTGAACATGAACAAGGACAGAAAGATTACCGGATTGT
>DXAP01000082.1 GCA_019116985.1 Candidatus Ligilactobacillus excrementavium
GGTTCTTTTAGGATTGGACAGCTAGTTTTTTAATGCCTTTTGCCAAATGTTGCACCACTATTAGTTTAACAAGTCTCAAATACTTAAAGTCAGTGAATATAGTTTAAATTTGCGGTAGTAATTTAAGTGAAGATCAACAATTTTTTGCTAAATTTAATCGTGCTAAGCATAATGAGAAGTACTTTCTTGCATCTTAAAATCTCAGATGTTACTATAATTACGAAAGAAAGTATAAGGTGTTTTTTTCGAAAACGCATGATTTGATAGTGAAGGGAGAGAAAGCTATGAACACTTATGCACAGATCATTCAAGGCAGTCAGAATTATTTTGGCTTTTTGAATTTAAAGTTTAAAGATGGGAAATTGAAGATCAGCGTGGCACAAGGGATAAGACCGGCAGTGAAGTGGGACGTTGATTTGGCTCATATTAGTGGTTTAAGCACAGATGAATTTATGGGTGCCAAGCGTATCGCCTTTTATGACGGTCAAGTTGAATATATTTTATTTGAAACTGGCATTGGTGTGAGTGAGTATCTCGAAGATAATTTGTACGCAGAAGTTTAAAAATAAGAACCAGTAGAACGGAAAACAAGGCTAGATCATAACTAGCTGTGCAATTCAAAAAGGGTCGTCGATCTAACCAATTTTAAATGGAATAGATCGACGGCCCTTAAACGTGGTTCAAAAGAGTGATTGTAACAATGATCCTGATCCTTTTTCGACCCAAAATAACGCAATCATCGTTTTAAATCTGCTACAAAATATCTTTTGTCCCACCTACGATTTTACTTATTCTTCTTTTTCATCTTTATCGTCTTCATCATCATTGACAACTAAAACTTTTGCTTGACTCTTACGTACAACATAACTTGTCGTTGAACCTAGTAAAAGACGATCAAAGGCATCGGCTCCTGATTTGCCGATCACGATCAGATCGATATCATGCTCGTCGGGAAATTCTTCGGCAATCAGACGTTTAGGAATCCCACGCTCGACAAAGGTATCGACACTGACACCGCGGTCGGCAGCTTGTTTTTTACCCTTTTCGGCGATCTCTTCAGAGTTGCTTTTGAGTCCAGTTAAGATCATATCAGGAGATCCTGTCGTAAAAATCATATTGCTTTCGTTAACGACGGATAAAATTGAGATCCTGGAACCAAATTTTTCAGACAAATTAATAGCTTCATCTAGAGCACGTTTGGAGTTAGAACTACCATCTAAAGGAACCAAAATATTACGATACATAAGATCATCCTTTCTTAATAAAGTGAGTGTGGCAAGTTAGAAAGTATTGGGCACTAAAGAATTTTCGAAGTATGCAATATGATGAGAAATGAGGCTAGGTATAACTTAGCGTTTTACGCAGTTATTATAGAAAATCCCGTATTCAAACCAGTTGCATCGAACAAAAAGGTCTTTTCTGTCCACAAAAACTTACCCAAGCTTTACATCCTTATTGTAACGATTTTAAAACTGTTTAGATAGCGATACACCTTGTTTTTTTAACTAAAATGTTAGAAATCAGCTTGGTACGATCAGTGGCAAATATTCAGGTAAAAAAGATACTGTCAGTGGTAGTTGTGGGCCTTGGTCACCGTCGATCCGTGAACTGACTATCTTATTATCTTTAGGAGTAAGCGTTAGTTTTTGTGTGGTGAAAGCCGTGATATTTTTCGAGGCACGTAGTCTACCGGTCATTGCAAAGCGGATATATTCCCAAACTTGGTGAACGTGTATATCGTTAAGTAAGGAAACATGCATCTTGCCGCTCGCTCCAGTGTCGTAAGGAAAACCGCCAACTGAGCGTGTTGTAGTGATCAGGGCAAACCATGTCCGCAGAGTTTTAACGCGGTTTTTCCCGAGTTGATATTCGATCAAATAGGATTTGTCATGACCGATCTGTCGGAAGGCTTTTGTTAAATACACTCCCAAACCAAATTTTTGTTTATCTTGTTGGCGGACTTTGTTTGAGATGTTAGCTAGATTTCCAAAGGTTAACGAACTGACTATGGCCTGGTCTTTCCCACATTTACCTAACCCCACATACCGGATCTGTGGTACATCAAGAATGGTTTGAATGGCAGCATTTGTTTCTAAGGCCAGATGGTATCTTTTAGCGAAGTTATTGACCGTACCAGCCGGGATTACTCCGACTGGTAGCGGGTGGTCATATTTGACGATGACACTTAAAGCGCCGTTTAAAGTCCCATCGCCGCCAACTATAACCAAGAAGTCTAAGTCAGACAATTTTTTTGCCAAATGGTTTTGTGACTTTGCCAATGAATCATCGTTGATCATTTCGACTTGGTGGTCAGCCGCCAGCAATTTTTTCTGACAAATTTTTGCCTTCTTTTCAGCGTGACCATGTCCCGAGTTTTTGTTATAAAAAATGCCATAAGTTAATGCCATGGGTCCGTCCTACTTTCCTGCTTTTTGATATCCTAAATAAAGGCTCAAATAACATCAATATTTTTTAAGAAAGTCGCTTAATTGTTTGATTAGAGCGCTTTACAAGGTTGTTTCATTCAGAAACTTAGCTGTTTCTATGGTACAATATTAACAACTGTAGTTATCCGGAAAAGCTGCTATTGTACCAGCTTTTCATTAACTATTTTCTTATATCATACTATAATTTTGGCGAATGAGTCTGTTAGTTTGATCACTGGGGAAAACCAGTTTGAATCGAAATAAAAAACGCTAAGCCGTTTAAAAGGGGATATTACTAAAGAATGGCACTTACAATGTCTCAAATCATGACACTTTTAACAGAACATGACTTATTAATTGAAAAACAAACTGCGAAAAATCAACCAACAAAGTTTGACCACGTCACTTATGATTCACGTAAAGTGGAACCGCAAACACTATTTTTTTGTAAGGGAAACTTTGAACCGCAATATTTAAATCAAGCTAAACAAAAAGGTGCAACGGCATATGTTGCTGAAAAAAAATATGCACAAGTAACTGATATGACGGAATTTATTGTCACAAACGTTCAACAAGCGATGGCTCTTTTAGGAGCAGCTTTTTATGATTTTCCACAAAATAAGTTGTTTATTACGGGTATCACTGGAACTAAGGGGAAGACGACCACGGCGTATTTTGCTCACGGCATTCAAGCCGCGCATACAAAGGGGCATGCGGCTTTGTTTTCAACTATTGACCGAATCCTAGGTCCAAAACCGAAGCAACGATTTAAGTCTGATCTAACAACGCCGGAATCTTTGGACCTGTTCCATGATATGGCTGAAGCTGTAGATAGTGGGATGACCCACTTGATCATGGAAGTCTCTTCACAGGCTTTCAAGAAAAATCGCGTCTATGGGTTGACATATGATTTGGGGATCTTTTTGAATATTTCCCCCGATCATATCGGAAACAATGAACATCCGACTTTTGAAGATTATCTTTATTGTAAAGAACAGATTTTACGTAATTCCAAAAATGTTTTGATCAACGCTGAGTCGCAACATTTTGCTGAGATCTATGGAGCAGCTCAAGGCTCATTGATGGATGAGCATATTTACTTATACGCACGTGAAAACTCTTTGATTTCATTTGAAACACAAGTCGATTTTGAATTCAAGGAAACAAAACAGGATCTGACTGAAAGTACGATCGTGATCAGCACTTATTCAGATAAGGGTCGTCAGTTAGCGATCGATGGTGAATATGAACTTGACATTCCTGGAGATTATAATCAGGAAAACGCGGTCGCTGCAATTGTTTCAGCTGCAATGACTGGGGCAACATCCGCTGAGATCAAGCAACATTTGCCAGAAGTTCGTGTACCGGGTCGAATGGAAGTTTTTCATGTTCCAGGTCATGGGACAGTTTACGTGGATTATGCCCATAACTATGCTAGTTTGAAATCATTATTGAGCTTTTTAAGACAACAGATCCCAAATGAACGTTTGCTCGTGTTGACAGGCAGTACGGGCGACAAGGGCGTTTCACGTCGAAGTGGTTTAGGACAAGCTATCAATGAAGAAGCTGATGTTGCGATTTTGACTTCTGATGATCCAGCGACTGAAGATCCGTTGAAGATCGCTGAAGAAATCGACCAGCATATCGATCACGATAAAGTGGATGTCCAGATCATTTTAGACCGGAAGACCGCAGTAAAGCAGGCTGTCAAGCAAAGCCGCCCCGATGAGCTCGTTGTCTTAGCTGGTAAGGGACGCGACGCTACGCAAAAAAGTAACGGCAAAGTTATACCGTACGAAACTGACGTTAAAATAGTGGAAGATTTGAGCAAGGAGAGATAGAACATGGCAGATGAAAAAGTTGAATTTACACCGATTTTACTAGGGAGCGACTTTAACGTGTATGGGATGGCACGGTCACTTTATCAAAAATATCACCGTCCAGTTAAAGCATATGCGGCCGCACAATTAGCACCAACGCGTTTTACTAAAATCGTTGATCTGACAGTGATTGATGGTTTCGATAAGGATCCAGTCTGGTTTGAGACCATGCAAAAATTAAAGGACCAATACAAAGATCATCAGGAACCTGTGATTTTGATCGGTTGTGGCGATGGGTACGCCGAATTGATCTCGCAACATAAAGATGAATTATCAGATGTTTTCGTTTGCCCATACATTGATTATGACCTCTTGAAAACCTTGAACAACAAGGAACGTTTCTATGAGATCTGCGAGAAATATGACTTGCCATATCCGAAGACGAAGATCATCACTAAGGCACAATGGCAACAGGCTCCAACTGAAGTTGAGCAGCCATTTGAATACCCGGTTGCTTTAAAGGCCGCTAACAGTGTGGAATGGTTGGACGTCCACTTTGAAGGACGTAAGAAAGCTTTCCGTATCCAAAGCCGGGAAGAATTTGATAAGGTCCTGCGCTTGTCATATGAAAATGGTTATGAATCCGACTTTATTTTACAAGATTTCATTCCAGGTGATGACAGCAATATGCGGGTTTTAAATGCCTATGTTGACCAAAACCACCAAGTTAAAATGATGTGTCTAGGGCATCCTTTGCTTGAAGATCCCGCACCAGCTGCGATCGGGAATTACGTGGCGATCTTACCAGAGTATAATGAAGAGATCTATCATACGATCCAGACTTTCTTAGAAGCCGTTAACTTCACGGGTTATGCTAACTTTGATATGAAATATGATCATCGTGATCAGACTTTTAAACTGTTTGAGATCAATTTACGCCAAGGCCGTAGTAGTTTCTTTGTGACTTTGAATGGTTATAATTTGGCCGACTATGTGGTTCAAGATTATGTAACGGGTGAATTAGCCGACAAACCAGTAGTCTTTGGCAATGATGACACTTCTAAACACCATCTGTGGTTAGGGGTGCCAGTCAAAACATTTAAGAAGTATGCTCGTAATAATCCAGACAAGCAAGCTGCCTTGAAATTGATCAAAGACAAGCGTGTGGGCACGACTTATGAGTATGCAGAGGACATGAACCCTAAACGCTGGGCTTTGATCAAGTGGATGAACCATAATTATGTCAAAAACTTTGATCAGTATTTTAAGCAAAATAAGGGGTGATCTTAAATGGAACATTTCTTTACGATCATTGGTGGAATGGGGACTTCGGCAACTGAAACATACTTACATCAGCTCAATGAGCGGACACCAGCAACTAATGACCAGGAATATTTGAACTACATCCTAGTCAATCATGCTACAGTCCCCGACCGGACGGATTATATCTTAGATCACAGTAAGCCTAGTCCTTTGCCACCTTTATTGACAGATTTTAAGCAACAAGCTGCTCTAAAACCAGATTTTTTCACGTTGCCATGTAACACGGCACATTATTTCTATGATGAATTGACGAAAGCCACTGATATTCCGATCTTGCACATGCCGCGTGAAGCTGTTAAGTGGATCGGCCAAAACTTGCCCAACGCTAAAAAGGTGGGCTTGATATCAACGGAAGGCACGCGTGCTGACCACATCTATGACGATGAGATAAAAAATGCTGGTTACGAGCTTGTTTTACCAGATGATAAGATCCAGCAACAGACTAACGAGTTGATCTACGCTAATGTTAAGGAGAAAAACTCTGTCGATCGTGCCTTGTACCACGAGATCTTACGGCAAATGTTTGAGGAGAAGGATTGCGATACAGTGGTCCTTGGCTGTACAGAATTGTCACTTGCCCAAGATCGTGAACCTTATACAAAGCACCCCGTTACTGATTCTCAGTCGATCTTAGTCGATAAAACGATTGAGCTGGCTAAAAAGTACGCACAAGAATAGGTCAAATTAAATAAAATATTCCAACGGTTGTCGCTCTTAAATAGGGTGCAGCCGTTTTTGTATGGAAAATATCACTTATGCTGGCCATTGTTATGCCAAGTCACGAGAAGAGTGTCTTGCATGGCGCAATGTGGTCTAAACTCTGTGAAAGTAAGTCTTATAAATAGGAATGTGGTACCAAGTTGGTGAAAGTAAGTCACATAAACCAAAATGCAATGCCAACTTTGCAGAAGTAAGTCTTACAAATAGAAATGCAATGCAAACTATGCCAAAGTAAGTCTCATAAGAACAAATGTAACTCTAACTATGCCTAACTTCTATTCGCAATGTCTTTGTAAAACTTCCGCCACCATTTTAGTTGCACATTTCATCCATCTGTCGACCACTAAATGCTAAAAACACTCCCTAAAAGTTAGCAGTTATTATCTACTAAAATTTTCCTGCACACAAAAAACGAGAGTGAGACAAAAGATGTCTTGAAGCCGATTTGTAACGATGATCGCGTTATTTTGGTTTGTAGCAAAGCGAAGAACCAGAACAACGCAATCGTTGTTACAGTAAGGCTTCAATCTTTTGGAACACGTTTAAGGGCCATCGATTTAACCCATTTAATGGGATAAATCGATGACCCTTTTAGAATTGCACAGCTAGTTACGTCCCAACCCCGCTTAAAATTATTTTGATTTACTTGTATCCGTCACTGGATTTAACATCTTTCCAGAAAGCCTCGTAGATCGACTTCACGGAATCCATATTAAAGCCTTCATTCGTTGAGCCTGAACCAGGATAGGCGACGGCGATGACCACTTGTGGATCATCCGATGGAGCATAGCTGGCAGCACTCAGTGTTGTGGTTGATGAGCCGTTTGTTGTAGTTTCGGCTGTACCAGATTTAGCGGAAACTTCTGGTTTTAAGTCTTCCAAACGTTTACCAGTCCGCCACTGGTTGTTACCGTGAACTACTTGCCATAAGCCACGGTGAACAACGTCCCACTGGTCTTTAGTACCATCAACGACATTCAAGACTCTCGGCTGGAATTCGTAATTGACTTTACCCAACTTACCATTTTGTCCCTTACTACGGACTGATTGTAAAACATGTGGTTGCATACGGTAGCCACCATTAGCAATAGTCGACATGTATTGTGCGACCTGGATCGTGGTGTAAGCATCGTAGTTACCAAATGATAAGTTCAAAGCTTTACCGATATCTGCTGAAGTTGAACCACCCTTGAAACCTGGAGCTTCACCAGGAATGTCGATCCCGGTCTTAACACCTAACCCGTACTGATTAAAGTTGCTCCGTAAAGAGTCGAAAATCGAAACAGGCATGTGCAAAGCGGCACCAGGACTATACTTGAAGCCGGCTTCTTTCATGGTCAACTGCATCATGTATGAGTTAGAGGAAACCTCTAGCGCATCAGAAGCTGACAAGGTCATGTTGTTATTACCGGATTTGTTAAAGATTGAAGAAATCGTTGCTGTTCCGGCTAATTTGATCGGCGTATCAGTTAAGGTATTGTTATCTGGGGTAATAACACCTTGGTTCATGGCACCCATGACATGTGCACCCTTCACGACAGAACCCATTACCATGGTCTGGTTCAGTGGTCCAAGTGAATTAGTCGTGATTTTACCGGTCTTATTGTCGCGATCAACACCGGCTAAGGCATAGATCCCACCAGTATTTGGATTCATAACAACGGCGTAACCACCAGTCATTAGTGGGTTTTGGTTTCCTGACCCTTCCTTAACTGCATTTTTTACAATATCTTGTACGTGATTCTGGAATTTAGAGTTGATCGTCAATTGGACATTGTCCCCTGTTTTACCGCCATACTCTTTAGTACGATCAACGATCTTGCCATTTTGGGTCTCAACGTTAATGGCTTCTTTGGTTCCTTTCAAAACGTCTTCATATTGCGATTCAATGTAACTAGAGCCAACATTATCATCTCGTGAATATCCTTGGGCAAGTAATTCATTGATTTTTTCACTTGGCAGACCTTGTTTTTGGGAAGTGACCGTTCCGGCAACGTTTTTGATCGAATCACCATTTGGGTAACTTCTGGTCCAGTCAGTGGTGATCTTGATCCCAGGTAACTCAGACTGATGTTCACCGATCCGAGCCATCTCTTCATCACTAACGTCTTTAGTTTTTAAGTAGATCGTTGATAATGAATAAGCATTGTTCATTTTATTGTAGATGGTGGCCGCTCTCTTTTGTTTATCAGACATACCATCCGTCAGGTCATGCTTTTTAACGTAATCGGCTTCTAAACGTGCTAACTTTTTATCATTGGTGATCGAGTTGACGTTTGGAATTTGTTTTTTGACTTCATCTTCATGTTTGGCCAAATAATAGTTGACTAACATGGTCTTAGTCGTTGGTTCGTCGTCTAAGTCGATCAAATCAACTAAATCATTAGCAATAGAATACATAGTCTTGGGGTAAACGTTAAGTGGTTTAGAATAACTGATCGCCCGTGCTGTGTTATTGGCCACTAATGGTTTACCCGACGAGTCAAAGATCATCCCACGTTGCACGTTGCGTGTCTCAGTTTTTATGTCACCACTGTCGATCTCACTCTGGAATCGTTCGCCTTGGACGATCTGCAACTGTACTAACCGTCCGATCAATAAGGCAAATAAGAGAAACGCGATGAAAAATAAGACGTTTAATCGAGTCGGGATCCTTGATCTGTTGTTTATCCTTGGTGAATCTTCATTGGAATTTGATTTTTTAAAGAATTTCAAAATAAGTACTCCCATTTAATGTTATGAATAAAGCGCAAAAATGACTTCTGCACTATTTATATAGCGAATAAGTATCAAACACAATAACTTACATTAGATAATAAGAAAAAAACAACTTTTATTATCTTTAATGATACTGAACTATTATAGCATTTTACTACTCCTCTTGTCTGGTGAACAAGTTACAAAAAACGCAGACTTTTTTGTCTACGTTTTGAAATTTTCTACTTATGTAATAGGAAACTTTAGAAATTATATTCAACTAAATGATTGGCGGGGCCAAACTTATGGCCGACATCTATTTGGTTAGTGATCGCTGCAGTAACAAATTTTTTCGCCTGACGAATGGCAGCACCTGTGTTGGTGCCTTTTGCAAGCTCAGCCGCGATACAAGCTGATAGTAGATCACCAGTCCCATTGATGTGGGTCGTGTTGACAAAAGGTTCACTTAAAGTAAATGAAGTTCCGTCTTCTAATAATACTAAGTCAGTTACTTCTTCTTGTGTTATGTCATTGTGTCGACCTTTGACCATGACATTTTTTGCACCCATAGTTTGTAAAATTTGGGCAGCTTTTAAGGCATCATCAGTTGATTTGATCTGAATGCCCGTAAGTTTGATGGCCTCAAAGTAATTAGGTGTTAAGACGGTGGCTTGAGGTATCAACTGTGCTTTAAGTGTTTCGTAAGCATCTTCTTGCAGTAACATGTCACCGTGTTTAGTAATGATAACTGGATCTAAAACCAGCGGTCCTAAGTCATATTTTTGGTAATTTTGAGCGACTGTTTCGATCGTGATGGCGTCCGTTAACATTCCAGTTTTGCAGGCTTTGATAGCAAAGTCATCAGCTAAGACAGAAAATTGTTTATTGATGAAGTCAACCGGCATTGGTTGGCTCGCAAAGATCCCGTAAGAGTTACCAGCTACTGCAGCTGTTAAAACACTCATGCCATAGACGCCGCAACGTTGAAAAGTATTCATATCCGCCTGCATGCCCGCACTACCGTCACAATCTGAACCAGCGATCGTTAAAACTTGTGGAAATTGGTTGGTCATAGTTAAATTCCTTCTTTTTGTGTTATATCTTCACTAGAAAAGCTAGTGAAATGGCTTAAAATAAACCAATTTAATTGAATCAAGGATAGCATAATTTTGAAAAAAAGCACAAAATATTTTACTGCCAACGCTGCTGTAAGTTTGATATTTGCTCATTAAGTGTTTGTCATGGTGCTGTTAAGGCAAGTTTAAATAGACTTGAAAGGTACTACATTAATTTGATTTCACTATGTATTCAATTGGAAAAAATCAATTTTTCATCGGTAAATAATCAGATGCATAGGTTACATTTTGTAGTATGAAATCGCTTGTATTATTAGAAAAAATAAATTATTATAATAAGATAAGTGTTGTTTAAAAAACTAAGAAACAATGCTTGTATCTTTTTGTATAAAAATTCTTGTTATTTTAAGTTTGACCTTAATGGCCAAAATAAGTACTTGTAAAGTTAAAAGTGAATAAAAGGGGGAGCGTTTAATGTATAAAAACAAGAAAATAATGACAGCTGTTCTAAGTTTATTGGCAGTCATGACAATAAGTGGTTGTGGGAGTTCGAATTCAAGTTCTGATTCCAAGAAAGACAATGCTAAATCGGCTTCGGTCAAAAAAGCAGCACCTTCAAAAGGTGACGCAGTGTCGATCAAGAGTGGTGAGTACATTTCGCCTGCATATGAAAAGAAATTGTCGGACGACAAAAAGTATGTGGCTTTGAAATTACATATAAAAAATAATGGTGTTAAACAAGATTTAATGACTTCTAGCTTTAATTTGAAAGATGGAACTGGAAATAAAACGAAGGCAAAATCTGTTTTAGCAGGTAGTGATGAATTTGAGACACTAGACTCAGAAAAATTGAGTAAAGGTGATTCTGTTAATGGTTACGTAGTATTTCCAGTTGAAACAAATAAGAAATATACTTTAGAGGTTGCGCCAACTCCTGAAAAATATGATAAAAAAATCCCCACTTCAAAAGTAGAGTTCAACACTAAAGGTTATAAGGACCAAGCAAAACAGGCTCAGACAGCTTTGACAAGTTACGTTGATAGTATCTTCTTGAATAAAAAAGAAGGTAATTTAAACTACGACAAATTAATTGCTAACAAAATGGAAGACGAAAAGGTAGAATTCCGGAAACAAGCGCGCTCAGTGCTAGAAAGCGCGATTTTCACTGATACATTGCAAGATGAAGCTTCCTTAAAGATCATCGAACAGATCCAAGCATTTAACGCTAAAAAATCTTCAGTAAAATATGAGGTTGAGTCAGTTACACCAACCAGTGCTGAAATTAAAGTTACACCAACAGTGGTTAAGCTAAATGATCTTTCATCAGAGATCACGCGTACTCATAATGAGCTTGAAGATGCTGGTGAGATCGATCCGGATACTTCTTACGGTGATGCTGAAAGAAGCGTCAAAGAAGCAGTGATCGAGAAATTGCCAGAAATCCTAGAGGAAATGCCAGTACGTGAAGCCCAAGGTCAAAATATTAAGATGACCAAAGATGGAAAAAAGTGGAAAGTTGATGTCGAGGCATCTGACAGTGCTTATAGTAGTTTGGCGAAAGCATTTGGCGGTTACGTTTATTAATTAAATAGTTAAAAAGTGGCGTATGGATCAACTACACTGAAAGATTAGTAGTTGATTTGTGGCGCCATTTTTAACGCCTATTTATAACACTGACCTTTAGGACAATTTTTAACATTCAACAATTTCTATTTGTAATTTTTATAAATTGATATTTGATTTAATTAAAAAGTAAAGATATAATTATAGTGTAGATAAAAGCGCTTTATATTTTCTAGAGGGGGAAATGAACATGATAGCGGTTAGATATAGTTCAAAATCTGGTAATACAGAGAAAGTTGCAAATTTAATTGGTGAAAAGCTAGGCGTAAAAGCTGCTTCGATCGAAGAACCGTTGCCAGACAAGGTTGACAAGTTGTACTTGGGTGGCGCCGTTCACGGTAAGATGTATGCTGATTTAAGAAAGTATGCTGAAAAAATCGATCCAAGTCAAGTTGGCGAAGTATTCATGTTTGGTACGTCTGGGGGAGCTTTTTCAATCAAGACTGAGTTCACCAAAGCACTTGGTAAAAGTGGAGTAAAAATTGGTGATGAATCATTATTCTTACATGGATTTGCGCCTAAGATCAAAGCTGATCTGAATGACAAACAAGTTGAAGAACTAACTGCTTTTGTTGACGCAACTAAATAATACTTAAAATAAAAACAAAGTGAGACAAAAGATGTTTTGAAGCCGTTATAGTAAGGTTTTAATCTTTTGGAACACGTTCAAAAACAGAGAGCGGAGCGTGGCGTTTAGAAGGTGAGCACTAATTGACTAGTCGGATATGATGCGTTTTTTGCATTAGAGCCGGCTAGTTAGGCACAGTCTTCTGCCAGGCGAAACTCATTTAAGGGCCGTCGATCTATCCCAGTGAATGGGGTTAGAGCGATGGCTTTTTAGAAACGCACAGCTAGTTATGTCCCAACTCCTTTTATGTGAGAGTTTTTGTTGCTGGAGTTCAAGTTGAACCATATCGTCAAAAAAGCTACAATTTAAAAGAAGAGTAAACGACTAATGACAAACGAGCTGAGTGAGTTTGTTTTAAAAAAAGGGGAAGAATTTAATGGAACATAAGTGGCAAGAAAATTTACCACAGGATCTACAAGAAAAAATCGCAGAAGTTGATGCGCAGATCGCACCACGCTTGAAAGAGATCGATGAACAATCTTTATATAACCAACAACGGTTATTAAAATTATTTGCGGAAAACCATGTGGCTGAAGAAGACTTAGTGGGGTCAACAGGTTATGGCTATGATGACATCGGTCGTGACAAGTTAGAAAAAATTTATGCTGGGTACTTTAAGACTGGTGATGCTTTAGTTCGTCCACAGTTAACCTCTGGGACACATGCGATCAGTACAGCATTGTTTTCGCAACTCTATCACGGTGATACCTTGTATTATATGACCGGTATGCCATATGATACGATCCAAGAAGTGATCGGCTTGGCTGGTGATAAGCCAGGTTCAATGAAAAAACGCGGCATCAATTTTAAATGTACTGAACTATTGCCAAACGGTGAAGTGGACTATGATAATGTTGAAAAAGATTTAGGTGGTGACCCAACGATCAAGGTCGTCACGATCCAACGTTCGTTAGGCTATGCAACACGTGCCAGCTTCACTCTAGAAAAGATCAAAAAAATGGTGGCGACAGCTAAACGTTTGGCACCACAAGCGGTGATCTTTATTGATAACTGTTATGGTGAATTTACAGAAACAGAAGAGGCAACTTTCTTTGGCGCGGATCTAATGGCAGGCTCCTTATATAAAAACGCTGGTGCTGGGATCGCCAAATCTGGTGCTTATATCGTTGGTCGCGCAGATTTGATCCAAGACTGTGGTTCACAATTGATCGTACCAGGTGCTGGCAAATACGAAGGTGCAACATACGGATATATGCGTGATTTCTATGAGGGCTTTTTCATGGCACCACATACAACAGGCGAAGCACTGAAGGGTATGATCTTCACAGCTGCCTTGCTTGAAAAAATGGGCATGAACACTGCGCCGAAGTGGAATGATCCGCGGACTGACATCGTTCAAACGGTGACATTTGGCAAACCAGAGCCGATGATCCAATTTTGTGCAGCGATCCAGCACTATTCTCCAATGAATGCTTTCGTTGATCCTGAACCAAGTTACCAAGATGGCTACGAAGATCAGGTTATTATGGCGTCAGGTAGTTTTACAGAAGGTTCCACGATCGAACTGTCATCTGACGGTCCATTACGTGATCCTTATACCCTGTACATTCAAGGCGGTTTATCTTACCAACATGTTAAGATCGCGATCGCTAATGCGGTGAGAGAAACATTTTACAAAGATTAGCAATGAAATAATTAAAATTCCCGGACATTTTTACTTGTAGTTACGCGAGTGGAAGTGTCGGGGATTTTTTGTGTCTTGAAATTAGAGGGTGCTGCGATTTTTAAAAGAGATAGTCTCTTTGGAAGAAAAATGCCACCAAGTCATTGGAAGTAAGTCTCACAAGTAGAAATGTGGCACCAAGTGAGCGAAAGTAAGTCTCGCAAGTAGAAATGCACCACGAAGTCAGCGGAAGTAAGTCTTACAAGTGGAAATGTGGTACCAAGTGAGCGAAAGTAAGTCTCGCAAGTAGAAATGCGCCACCAAGTTAGTGAAAGTAAGTCTCACAAATGAGAATGTGCCACCAAGTCAGTGAAAGTAAGTACTACAAGTGGGAATGTGGCACGAACTCTAGCAAAGTAAGTCTCATATAAAAAAACAGTCGCTTTGCACAAACTTTCATATTAAAGAATGAACAAGCCAATTATTAGCGTGAACGTTTCCATAAATTTAAAATAAAAGTAACTTATCTGGAGGCGAGAAAATGTATACAGTAGGAGATTATTTACTCGATGTTGTGCACGCACTCGGTACTGACAAGGTTTTCGGTGTCCCTGGTGACTATAATTTACAATTTCTAGATCACATCACGGCACGAAATGATATGAAATGGATCGGTGATGCTAACGAACTCAATGCTGCTTATTTAACTGATGGTTACGCACGTAAAAATGGATTTGGAGCCTTAGTCACGACTTTTGGGGTTGGTGAACTGAGCGCTTTGAATGGTTTAGCAGGTGCAATGTCAGAACACGTGCCAGTTTTAGAAATTGTTGGTTCGCCAAGAACTAACGTACAAAAAGACCAGCAATTAGTACACCATACCTTTGGCGATGGAGACTTTTTGAAGTTTGAAGAAGCTCACAAAGCGTTAGGTTTTGACGTCTATCATTTGACAAAAGACAATGCTATTGATCAAATCGATGCGATGGCACGCACACTGGTCGCAACTAAAAAACCGGCCTATGTCGTCTTACCATTAGATTTAGGCGATGTATCGGTTAATCCTTTCTTGAAAGATAAAATTGCTGACCTGGTCCAGCCTGTCAGACAAGATGTTCCTACTAGTCTGCTGGCTGAAATCGGCAAATATTTGTCACAGGCGACACATCCTTTAGTTTTAGTTGGGCATGAAGTAGCTCGCTTTTGGCTGGAGAATGAAGTTCAAAAACTGATCACCGACCATGACTTAGCCTTCGTTGATAATGGTTTAAGTAAGGGGACTTTATCGGAAGATTTGCCGCAATTTGCTGGCACATATAATGGTGAGTTGAGTCCAGACACTACTAAAAAGGTCGTTGACCAAGCTGACTTAGTTTTACTACTTGGTGCGAAAATCACAGATTCAGTGAGTGGTAGTTTCACTCAATCTTTTACCGATGACCAGGTAATTGCAGTCAACGCTAACGTTACTTCTGTATTTGGCAGAAAAATGCGTATTGATTTTCGTTCGTTGATCGAAGAGTTGGCCAAATTTAACTTTACAACTGCTGCTCGCCCGTTATTTAAAACGGTACAACCACGCACCTTACCGACTGCTAGTGATCGTTTGTTGACTCAGGAATTTTATGACCAGGCTGTGGAAGCCAATTTACAACCTGGACAGACCTTGTTGGCAGAACAAGGAACATCTTATTTCGGCTTGACGACACAGCCATTGCCAAAAGATGCTAAGTTCATTGGACAACCATTGTCGGGGTCGATCGGTTATACCTTCCCAGCTACTTTAGGTAGTCAAATTGCTGATCCTCAAAGTCGCAATGTCTTGTCGATCGGGGAAGGATCTTTACAAATGACACTTCAGGAATTCGGGCTGGCTTTTCGTGAAAATTTGCATCCGCTTATTTTACTGATCGAAAACGATGGTTACACTGTGGAACGTTATATTCATGGCATGGACCAAAGCTATAATAATGTACCCGCTTTTGATTATGATCAGGTGCCACAATTTTTTGGGGCAAGTGATGACCAAGCAGTTGTTTTAAATGCGCGGACTGAAAATGAATTATTGACAACTTTGAAAAAAGCACAGGAAATGACTGATAAATTAGTTTTAGTTCGTGTCCACATGGCACAAAAAGACGCTCCAGAAGTTTTAGAAAAAATGGTTAAAATGTAGTTACGACCTCGTGATCAACAGCTTCCAAGCGTAAAAATTTTTATGAGCAACTAGTTGACAATTTAGCGTAGGTGTATTACGATAACTAACAATTTAATGAATCTTTGCTAAGAAAAGATGAGTAACTGATTATAATCTTCAAAGAGAGTCGCACAGGCTGGGAAGCGACAAGATACGGTCAGTGAAGATGGTCTTGGAATTGCAATCGCACGGTGAGTTTTCACACGAGCCGAGCGCAGGGCCGCCTGTTATAGCGGACAGGTATAGCAATTATTGTGTACCTGATGAGGATATTATTTGTGAGAATAATATTGCAGGTGGGTGGTACCGCGTGAAATTTAAAGTGTAAATGACACGCCCCTAGAAGATGACATAGGTTGTCTTTTAGGGGCGTTTTTTAATGTCTTTAGAAGTAAAGTTTAGAAAAGGAGCGATCAAGATGGTTAAACAGACAGCGACAAAATTACATTACGATATTGTGGGGAGTTTCTTACGTCCACAAGAATTGAAGCAAGCACGTGCCGATTTTGCGGACGGACAGATCGACCGTAAAAAACTAGCAGCAACTGAAGGTGAGGCGATTCGAGATTTGATTCAAAAAGAGATCGATGCTGGTTTGAAAGTAGTGACCGATGGCGAGTTTCGGCGGAGCTACTGGCATTTGGATACTTTTTGGGGCTTTGCCGGGATCAAACACACTCAGCCTGAACACGGCTATTTCTTCCATGACGAAGAAACGCGAGCTGATTCAGCTCAAGTCGTGGATAAGATCGCCTTTGATCCGGAGCATCCTGATGTGAAAGCTTACAAGTTTTTGCGTGATTTAGTTGCCGATGAGCCTGATATTACGGCACGTCAAAGTATTCCTGCACCGGCACAATTTTACTCAGAACTTGTTCGGGGTGAAGAAAATGTTGCTGCGTTAAATAAAGTGTATTCAGACCAAGATCAACTGATCGCAGATATTGGTCAGGCTTACCATGATTTGATCCTAGCTTTATATGATGCTGGTTGTCGCGACGTTAAGATCGATGATTGTACGTGGGGGATGGTAGTTGACCATGACTTTTGGAAAAATATGACTAACGGTGATTTCGACCTCAATGAGTTACAGGATACTTATTTGAAATTAAACAATGCTGCTTTAGCGGACTTGCCGGATGATCTACGTTTGAGTACCCATGTTTGCCGTGGTAACTATCATTCAACGTGGGCCGCTAAGGGTGGTTACGCACCAGTTGCCAGCCACTTGCTAGCACAAGAAGATGTCGATGCCTTTTATTTAGAATTTGACGATGATCGTTCTGGTGACTTTGCGCCATTAGCTCAAGTTCCAGCTGGTAAGCATGTTGTTTTAGGTTTGGTCACCAGTAAGAGTCCGGTTCTAGAAAATAAGCAGACATTGATCGACCGTATTAAAGAAGCCGCTGAGTTTGTTCCGTTAGAAAACCTATCATTAAGCACACAGTGTGGTTTTGCTTCAACTGAAGAAGGAAACAAATTGACCGAACAACAAGAGTGGGACAAGATCTCTTTGGTGATAGAAACTGCCCGTGAAGTTTGGGGCGAATAAAATTTTGTGACCGTAGAGAAGCGCAAAGTTTATGTAAAAAAGGTTCGTAGATTGTTTTTTTTCTACGAGCCTTTTTGCGCGCTATTTAAAAAATTAGCGGATCTTGTGCCAAGCAGAAGCGCCAACAGATGGGAAGATGTGTGCCATTTGCCACATATCGTTGTCGTCATATGCAGAAACTATTGCCGGTAGATAAGTGTTGACGGCATCTTCGGCTTTATCACTGACTTCAGTCACTCCTTGCAAATGGTGTTCCTGATCAAAGACTAAGATACGGTCACCTTGTGTTTCTTGGTCGATCTGACGATACCAGTCATCGGGAATATGATTTTCGCTGACACTTAGGCCGTTACTTTTTGCTTGAGCGGGTGAAACACCGACTTGCGCGATCCGTGGTGAAGTATATACGGTGGTGGGGATTGCCGGGTACCTGATAGCGTCAGTAGTTTTGCCACTAAATAGTTGGTATAAATAGTAAGATTCATAAGTGGCAGTCGGAGTTAACTTCGGTTGAGTCTTGTCCAAGACATCCCCAGCCGCATAAATGCTAGAAACGCTGGTTTGCAAATGGTCGTTAACTTCAATACCGTGCTCGTTATATTTGATACCTAGGTCATCTAACCCTAAGTTTTCCACGTTCGGGATCCTGCCAGTTGCATCTAAAAGCCAGTCGAACTCAGCAGTTTCATTGTTGCCGTAGTGGACTGTATATTTCTGGTTATTTTGGGAAAATTTATTCACGTTGGCATTTTTGATAAATTTGACACCACGTTTGTTCAAGTCAGTGGTGACCTGTTTTACAAATGGTTGGTAGAAGTTACGCAGGCCGTGCTCACCGTGTAAAAAGACAGTGACGTCGGCGCCGACTGCATTGGCTATCGTGGCAAATTCATAGCTGATATAACCGCCGCCGATGATCGCAATATTTTGGGGCATTTCTGCTAGGTTCATGAACTCACTGCTATCATGTGCCAAATCGCTGCCGGGGATCGCTAACCGATGTGGACGTTGACCTGTTCCCAAGACGATCTTATCCGCAGAGTACTCTATTTGTCCGGAAATATTAACAGTGTGTGGGCCTGTTAGTGTCGCATGGCCTTTTAATAGTTCAACACCTGCGTTTTTGAGTTTGTTTTCTGTCCCCTGTGGCAAGTCTTTGATCACAGCATGTTTGTGGGCGACTACAGCAGGCCAGTCGATTTGAAGCTCACCGTGCACAAGACCTTGCATTCGTTCGACTTGACGTTGCAAAGTTACTGGTTCATCGAGTGTGATCTTAGCGTTGCAGCCACGGTTAGTACAAGTACCTCCCAGCAAGTCATCGGTGACCAGTGCAACTTTTTGTCCTGACTTGGCGAGTGGTTCCGCACCATCGAAAGCAGCGTGCCCACCGCCAATATAAAGCACATCATAGTCATAGTTTGCAGTCATAAGTTTCCTTCCTCCTTATTGAAGTGATTTCGAGTTTAAATTCTCATTAATCTAGGCAAATATCAAGCGAAGAGATCGCAGGGGGTGTAGATTGTGAGTGTGTTGTGGGTATCTGAACGTAAGTTTGCGAAATGAGCGTCCGGATCGAGAGCGACTGAACGTAAGTTAGCAAAATGAGTGTCCGGATCAGGTGCAACTGAACGCAAGTTAGCAAAAGTAACGTCCGGATCGAGTACAACTGAACGTAAATTAGCAAAAGGAACGTCCAGTTGCCCCATATTTGTGCTTAAGCTTCTTGACCTAAGTACAAGACCTTTTCTGCAGCCACAATTTTAGTCCAAAAAGGGGCTGGGACAAAACTGGCTGTACGATTCTAAAAAAGCCATCGCTCTTACCCCATTCATTGGGATAGATCGACGGCCCTTAAATGAGTTTCGCCTGGCAGAAGGCTGTGCCTAACTAACTAGCCGGCTCTAATGTAAAAAAACGCATTATATCCGACTAGTCAATTAGTGCTCACCTTCTAAACGCCACGCTCCGCTCTCTGTTTTTAAACGTGTTCCAAAAGATGAAGCCCTACTGTAACAACGATGGCGTTATTCTGGTTCTTCACTTTGCTACGACCCCAAATAATGCCATCGACGTTACAAATCGGCTTCAAAACGTCTTTTGTCTCACTCTCTCCAATTTACTGTTAATTATAGTTCTTCATGTGTTAATGGATCTTGACCTGAAACACGCGCATCTTCTTGATCGAGCGCACTGATTTGTTGAACTTCGTCCTTTGTTAATTCAAAGTCGAAGATATCCAAGTTTTGTGCCTGACGCTGTGGATCGTGTGAAAGTGGTAGTGGCAAGACACCAAGTTGGTGTTCAAAACGTAAGATGATCTGCCCACTATTTTTACCATATTTTTCTGCCAAATGGCTGATCAATGGCAATTCGCGGATCGGTCGACTGAGATTCATACCAGAGCCTCCCAGTGGACTCCAAGCTTCAGTCACGATCTGGTGGTTTTTATTATACTCACGTTGTTCTGGTTGGCTAAACATTGGATGAAGCTCGATTTGGTTAACTTCAGGCAACTCCCCAGTTTCAGCCTGTAGTTTATCCAAATGTTGGGGTAAGAAGTTAGAAACGCCCACTGCGCGCACAAGTCCGAAACGTTTGGCATCCAGTAAAGCTTGCCAAGCTTCGACGTATTCGCCACGGTCAGGATTTGGCCAGTGAATCAAGTAGAGGTCATAGTAGTCTAAGTCAGCGCGGTAGAGTGATTCTTGAATAGCGGCGATGGCTTTTTTGTACTTATGATGACGTCCAGGTAATTTAGACGAGATCAATAGGTCTGAGCGGGAAACATCTGCACGTTTTATTGCTTGACCGACAGTGCCTTCGTTTTCGTAATTGTAGGCTGTATCGATCAGGCGGTAGCCGTTATTGATAGCAGAATCGATCGTTTGAATTCCTGTTGCACCCCGTAAACCAGCTGTCCCGAAACCGATTGCTGGTAAAACTAAACCGTCGCGTAGTGTGATCGTTGGTGTTTGCATAAAAGATCCTTCCTTTCATTTGTAATGCATATTTTCTTCAGCTTTTGTCACCGTTGTTAAAAAACGGGTGATCGTTTGTAACTCGTCTTGGTCAAATGAGCGTAAGGCTTTTGTGAGTTGTGCATTTTTTTGGCGTAAGAGCTCTTCATGAAATCTTGCGACTTGAGTGCCGCTTTTAGTGAGTGAGTAACGCTTGTAGCGGGCATCTTTTAAATCAGCTTGCGTGATGACCAATCCACGTTTGACTAGTAAGGCCAGGCGTTTGGATAAAGTGCCAGGTAAGATGTTAAATTCGTTGCTGATCTGTTTGGCAGATACGTTTGGTTGCGCTAGTAAATAAGATAAAATGTGAAAATGTGAGGTACTTAAGTTGTGCGCATTGTCATCTTTTGCACGTAGCCAAACTTTTTCTTGGTCGTCATCATCGTCCAACGCTAACAGGTGGTTGTATTTTTGCAAGATCTCCTGGAAAATTGCCAACTTACAGACTCCCTTCGTGAAAGGTGTTTCCAAAATAGAAAACCTGTTTTTAATTATCCCAAATAAAAAAGTTGGTTTTTTTGTTTGAAAGTTGTACCATGAATTGATAACAATAGTTTCCATGGAAACTAAATTTAAGTTCATGGTAACTTTTACAGGGGAGGAAGTCAATTAATATGGTTGAACAAGGAGTTAGTCGGCAGACAAAATTGTCGATCACGGCTGCAGCGATGTTGTCGTTTTTAGGGATCTTGGTCGAAACGTCGTTAAACGTTGCCTTTCCCACTCTGACAAAAGAATTTAACGTGACATTAGGTACCATGCAGTGGGTCACTTCAGGCTATTTATTGATGGTCACGATCATCATGTCAACGACTGGATTTTTAACTAAGAAATTTAATACACGTTCCTTATTTACGGTAGCGATCATCTTTAATTTACTGGGGACCTTGATGTGTGCCACAGCCCAAATTTTTCCAGTTCTATTAGCTGGACGATTATTGCAAGCTGTCGCGACGGGGATCTCGACACCAGTCATGTATCATTTGGTCATGTCTTTAGTACCACAAAGTAAGCTTGGGACATATATGGGGATCGCAGCGATGATCATTTCGCTCGCTCCGGCTTTAGGACCAACATATGGTGGAACGATGGATGCATTTTGGTCGTGGCGTGGGATCTTTATTGTTGTTTTACCGCTTTTGTTATTGACAGCCTGGATCGGTGAAAAAAATATCCGTCTAACAGCACGCGGGACCAATGAAAAGTTTGACTGGGTCGGCGTGGTTTTATTGAGCCTGACGTTTTTTGCTTTAAGTACCGCTTTTGCAAATGATGGTAATTATGGTTTTAGTGGTGGACATTTTGGTTGGATGCTTGGCGCCTTTGCCCTTGGTGTGGCCTTATTAGCACTTCATTTCCATTTTTCTAAGCGCCAGATCCTAAATTTTAAATTGCTGCTTAAACCACTCATTAGTTTGCGCTGGTTAAACTTCTTTATTTTGCAGTTTATCAATATCGGGATATCTTTTGTCATTCCGATCTTTGCCGAAAATTACTTCGGTTCGAGTGCTTTTGTGGCAGGATT
>DXAP01000083.1 GCA_019116985.1 Candidatus Ligilactobacillus excrementavium
TTAACTTTATTTTTTAATATTTCACCCGCAGTTGCCACAGCCACATCATTAGCTACTATGTTCCCAACAGCTGCGATCAGTGCATATCTCCACGCTCAAAAATCTAACGTCAATTTCAAGATCGGTTGGACGATGTTAGGCTGGGGAACAGCCGGTGCATTAGTTGGTTCTTATTTTTCTGGCGATATTCCTGACAACAACTACAACACATTAATTGGCAGTGTCATCGTAGTTTTAACTGTCCTAATGATCATCAAAAAAAGAAAGCCCACTGATACTAAAAGTGAGCTTAATACTAGTCAGACAAAACGTTTTTGGCAAGCTAGCTTTTTTGGAATTATTAGTGGTGTGTTATCAGGACTAGTTGGGACCAGTGGAACGACTGCAATTATTGCAGGATTAACTTTACTAGGCTGTACGACCATGCAAACAGTCGGGACTTCCGTCTTTGTTTTGGCTGGTATATCTTTGGTAGGTTTTTTAATGCGTGCCGGTGTGGGAACTGTTGACTGGCTATTAGCCGGTGTGTTGGCCGGAGGAGCAATATTAGGCGCATTCTTTGGCACATTTTTATTGACCAAATCAATTTCGCAAAAGAAAAACTCTCAAAATAATAATTTGATCGATGCTTTGATAATTATTGGCAACATGGCGATGGGAATTACTCTGTTATTCAAATAAATCATGCGACATATTTTATGTCTATGATAAATTTTTCAAACTAAACCTAAAAACTACCAGTCTCTTAAGTAATACTTCCACAAATCATTAACGTTAACTAAAAAGTACATTAATTAAACCACCTTACGATATTGAAATGCTGAATATCATGGGCGGTTTTTTACTTGGCGAATAAAAAATAGAATTAATTGTTGACACGGTGTCACCCCCGTTGGTATGATTGTAACTGCAATAAGTGACACGGTGTCACTAAAAATGAAATGGAGGTTAAGTCAATGGTATTACCAACCTTTGAAAATTTAAAACCCGACAAGCAGAATCGCATCCGAAACTCATTATTAAACGAGTTCTCCAACTATCCCTTAGCCGAGGCTCAAGTTGCAAGAATCGTATCTAATGCCGGAATTTCTCGCGGCGCTTTTTACAAGTATTTTGAAGACTTGACTGACGCATATAATTATATTTTCGATATCGCAATGTTCCAAATTCATCAAGAAATGCCGAAAACACCAAACGCAAGTAATGTCGATGAGTACGTTGAATCAATACGACATTTTGTTAGCGGTACTGATAAAAAAGGTTACAAAGATTTAATCGAAAAACACTATAGATATAACGAAGGTTTTTTAGGTAGCGAGCCGACAAAGTTGAGACTATCCGATGATAGCTATTCAACATGGGCTGTCACCGTGCTATACCACCAAACAGTCCGTGATATAGTACTTGACCCGGTCAATATCGAACAACGCATTGAGCAACTCCGAAAGGTATTGCGAAAGGCTTATTAATAAAGGAGAATCTACTATGTTTTTGGCTTTAAAGGAACTCAAAAAAGAAAAAATTCGTTCTGGCTTAATTGTGACAATGATTGTTTTGATCGGTTACTTAATTTTCATATTAACAAGTCTTGCACTTGGATTAGCTCAACAGAATACTGACGCCATTAATTCATGGGGTGGCAATCGCATTGCGCTTAATTCCAATTCAAATGTCGATATGCGTCAATCATTCTTAACAAAAGACGAAGTTGGTACATTAAGTAATAAAGAATCACTAATTGGAGAAACATCAATTGTTGCTAAAGCAAAAAGCCATAAACAATTAGCGGCAGTTTTCGTTGGGCTCAAATCTAATGAATTCATTTACAAAAACATTGACCTCGACAGTGGTCGAAACGTAAAAGACACACATGAAATAGTTGCTGATACGGCCTTTAGACTTGAAGGGTATAAGCTTGGTAGTAAAGTTAAACTCAACGATGATAAGCAAAAATTTACCATTGTTGGCTTCACTAAAAAAGCAAAAATGAACGTTGCTCCAGTTGTTTATGGTCAACTAGATACATGGCAAAGTTTACGTGACATTACTGGTGGTCCAATTGCATCAGCGATAATCTCTAAAGATTCAAAATACGATAACATCCACAAAGGCGTCAAGACTTATGACAAACAGCAAGTGATCGATAAACTCCCGGGTTATCAAGCGCAAACAACCACGTTCATTATTATGATCGGCTTCTTAATGGTTATTTCGCTAATCATTATCGCAGTGTTCTTGTACATTTTAACCATGCAAAAGCTACCGAATTATGCCGTCTTGCGTGTACAAGGCATTCCAAGTAAAGTTCTCGTAATGGCAACCATTGCACAATCATTCTTACTCGTTATCACTGGATTAATTGTTGCTACGTTGCTCACTACAGCAACTGCACTTGTTATTCCTGCCAGTGTTCCAATGGCTTTTGATATTCCAGTCCTTGGTGCAGTTGGTGCTGGTTTGTTGGTAATGGCTATGATTGGTGGTTTAATTCCTATCAAGTCTGTATTGAGTGTTGATCCTGTTTCAGTCATTGGAGGGTAAATTAATGAACTCATTTTCAGTAAAAAACGTAAATCAAATTTTCGGAACTGGTACCGCTAAAGTACACGTTCTTCACGATGTTAATTTTGAAGCCGATCCCGGTAGTCTAAGTTTGATCATGGGACCATCAGGTTCAGGCAAAAGTACATTCCTCACGATTGCCGGCGGGCTTCTTACGCCAACATCAGGTACAGTAGAAGTCAATGGTATCAGTTACAACGAACGTTCAAAAAAAGAACGTGATGCACTGCGCCTTGACTCAATTGGCTTCGTTCTACAGGAGTATCACTTACTTCCCTATCTAACGATTGCAGATCAGTTTAAACTTGTCGATAAAGTAAAGCCCAACGGGAACCTATCACCTGATGAACTTGATGACGTTCTAGAAACCCTTGGTATCAAGTCATTATTGAACAAATATCCTGCCGAATTATCAGGCGGGCAACAGCAACGTGTGGCAATCGCCAGAGCCTTATATCCAAATCCCGCAATCATTCTTGCAGACGAACCTACAGCTGCACTCGATAGCTCTCGTGTCAGTGTCGTAGCCGCCTTATTAAAAAACTTGGCTGTAAAGCACAACAAGGCCGTTGTCGTTGTCACACATGATGCACGACTAATTGAGTCAGCTGACCATTTGTATGAGATGAGTGACGGCTATCTATCGGTTAAAGAACCAGTTAATAACTACTAGAGTCTTCCCCAACTATTTAGTGTATTTTGAACAGTAATCCACGTAAACTTTTCAGGATTGCTGTTTTTTTCGTTGAGATTGACCGTCTGATGAAAATTTCAAAAAAGAAGAAATCTATATTAAAAAACAAACTCATACTAACGTTTTTTATGCTCGTAATGATTGCATCTACCTTGATTTTGTTGGGTGGGTTATTAATAAATGTCAAATTTAATAGAGCCGAGACCAAATAAAAAATGGCGCTGAATTTTTTCAGCACCATTTTTATTTGAATTACAGACTAAACTGATCCAAAATTACAACCAAACATCTGTAAATAAATTTGGCGGACTACCCTAGTATTTAAACTAATTTCTAATTAGATATCGCACCAAACTTGTTAATTACAGGGAGTTCCATCACCAAGTTCACTTGGCGCCTTATTCCCACTCAATTGTGGAAGGTGGCTTAGAAGTAATGTCATACACAATGCGGTTAACATGATCTACTTCGTTCACGATCCGAACAGAGATTTCTTGTAAAACATCCCAGGGAATCTGTGCAAAGTCAGCAGTCATGCCATCGATCGAGTTGACGGCACGGATCCCAACTGTATAGTCGTAAGTCCGTCCATCACCCATGACACCCACTGAACGGATACCTGGTAGAACAGTAAAGTACTGCCAGATTTCTTTATCTAAACCATGTTGAGCGATAACTTCGCGTAAGATCGCATCACTATCACGCACGATTTGTAACTTGTCTTCGGTAATTTCACCGATCACACGAATCCCTAGACCAGGACCAGGGAATGGCTGACGCCAAACAAGTTCGTGGGGCATTTCTAGTTTTTCACCTAATTCACGGACTTCATCCTTGAATAAAGTATTCAAAGGTTCGATCAATTGAAAGACCATGTCTTCTGGCAAGCCACCAACGTTATGGTGTGACTTGATCGTTTGAGCTGTATCAGTCCCTGATTCGATCACATCGGTATAAAGTGTGCCTTGAGCTAACCACTTAACACCTTTTAATTTAATAGCTTCATCATTAAAGACCTGGATAAATTCATTACCGATGATCTTTCGTTTCTTTTCAGGATCTGTCACACCAGATAACTTGTCCAAGAAACGTTGTTGTGCATCAACTTTGATAATGTTCAAGCCGAATTTGCCAGCCAAACTATCCATCACAAGTTGCGCTTCATTTTTCCGCAACAAACCGTGGTCAACAAAGATACATGTAAGCTGACCGCCAATTGCTTTATGTAACAAAACACCCACAACCGATGAATCAACTCCGCCAGACAAGCCTAACAAGACTTTATCATCGCCGACTTTTTCACGGATCTTATCGATCTGCATATCAATAAAGTCTTCCATCGACCAGTTAGAACGTGCTTCACAGACATCAAACGCAAAATGACGTAAAATATCATTCCCGTATTCTGTATTACGAACTTCTGGATGGAATTGCAAACCGTAGAATTTCTTGGCATTATTTGCCATCGCAGAAATCGGACAGTTAGGACTCGTTGCTGTCGACTCAAAACCTTCTGGTACGGCTGTAACCAAGTCACCATGACTCATCCACACCGTTTGTTCTTCCGGCAAGTCTTTAAATGTTGGCGCCTGATCATCTGTAATTTGAATCAGAGCCTTCCCATATTCTTTATTCGCTGCACTTTCAACCTTGCCACCCAGTTCATTAGCCATGATCTGCATTCCGTAACAGATCCCTAACACTGGGATACCCAGGTTGAAGATTTCAGGATCAACGTCAAAAGAACCTTCATCGTAAACACTGTTAGGGCCACCTGATAAAATGATCCCTTTAGGTGCCATTTCCTTGATTTCAGCGGCTGTCAGTTTATGTGACAGCAATTCAGAATACACACCGAATTCACGGATACGCCGTGTGATCAGCTGGTTATACTGACTCCCGAAATCGAGGACGATGATCTTGTCGAAGTCCTTTATATCAACTTTAGCCAAGATATTCACCTCATCTTAAATTTTACACTAACTACTCAATTTATTGTAACGGCAGTTATCCCGTCGGTCAATCTTTTCTCATGAAAAACCGGACAAAAAAGCAGGCTCAAACAAATTTACGCAAGTAAAGTTCGTCAACCAAATGATTTTTTCCTTTATTCAAGATTAAATCTGCGCGATTTCTCGTCGGTAAAATATAGGAGTGCAGGTTCTTATGATTAACATCATTCCACAAGTCTTCTGCCATTTTATGAGCTACATCACGGTCACCAATTGCATAGGCATGATAATAATCTTCTGGCTTATCTTTTGCTTTATCCAAAATTAAGTCAAAACGTTCCATGTACCATTTTTTGATCAAAGGTTCAGCAGCATCGACATAAATTGAAAAATCAAAAAAGTCACTGACATAGATCTGTTGGTTACTTGGCAATTGTAAAACATTGATTCCTTCTAAGATCAAGATGTCCGGCTGGTCGATCACATCATATTCACCTGGGATGCGGTCATAAACCGAGTGTGAATAAACTGGTGCTTTAGCGGGCAAACCATTTTTAACATCGTTGATAAAATTGATCAAAGCTTTCATATCATAGCTTTCCGGAAAACCCTTACGTTTCATTAGATGTC
>DXAP01000084.1 GCA_019116985.1 Candidatus Ligilactobacillus excrementavium
TTGTCGACCATGTGATGGTGACCACCATTTGGTGTAGTTACGAAACGAGCATGTGGGATAGTTTCAGCCATGCGTTTACCAGTTGCGAGTGGCATTGATTCGTGTTCACCATAAGTGATCAAAGTTGGTAACTGAATGTTGTGGATATCTTGGCTGCGGTCCCAGCCAGCAAGTTTACCAGTCACAACAAATTCATTATCACCTTGGAAGTAGTTGTAAACTTGTTCACCCATGGTATCAGTTAAATGACTGATAGCTGCGGGTTGTTTACGGTCGATATAGTCTTTGTTTAACTTCTCGATCAATTCTTCATAGCGTTCATTGAAATCATTTTTAGCTTCACATTCTTTTAAGAAAGCTAATTCCTCGGCAGTAAATTCAGATTCACGGATCTTAGTAATGTTGTCCATGTATTCGTCGATGTTGTCTGTCATGGAAGAAATGATGATTCCCTTCAAATGATCAGGATATTTGAGGGCGTATTCTTGTACCAAAGCGCCACCCCATGATTGACCGATCAAGTAAAAGTTATCCAAGCCAAGTTTTTGCCGGACTTCTTCGACTTCATCCACAAAATATTCCATGTGCATAAATTTATCGACGTTTGCTTGGTCAGTGAAGTCAGGTTGGTCAGAATACCATGAACCTAACTGGTCGTACATTGTCACCTGAACATTTAAGTCTTTGAGTTTTTCGGCAAAGTTTTCGTAGTATTCATGATTACCACCCGGGCCACCATGCAAACATAATAGTTGGATGTCGCCACCAACATTATCGGTGCGAGTCCACAAATGATAACCGTTATCTAAAGTAATGATCGTGTTTCCTTCACGCATTGCTTTCACCTAGTTTCTTAAAATTTTATGTAGAAGACTGGAAGTTATTCCAGTTACTGACATAATCCTATAAGAGTATTCTAACATTTAATCGTGCTGATTTGTGGTATTCGTGGCTTTTTTCTTATTTTGATAGATTTTAACTAGTGATTATAAGGTTTGTGTCCGAGTCATAAAAAGCTAAGTTTATGAGAGTTCCGTGACTAAGTTTGGCAAAGTAAGTGCCAGAAGTCAGAATATGAGACTAAGTCAGTCGGAGTAAGTGATGCAAATGAAAATGCCATGCAAAGTATAGCAAAGTAAGTGTTACAAAGCCAGATGTAAGACTAAGTTTGTGAGAGTAGGTACCGCAAATAGAAATGTGAAGCCTAGTCCGTCGAAGTAAGCATTACAAGTCAAAATATCCAACAAAGTCAGTGGAAATAAGGAGTACAAAACAAAATGCAAGACAAAGTCGGTAAGAGTAAGTCACGTAATGCTTTCTTTGGTTGCCAAGGTTTTCTAAACAGGATCTTTTGTTGCATAGAAAAAAATAATACTTGACAACTAAAATAAATGAGCTTAAACTACACGTTAACTTAAAAAGTGATTAGAAAACAATGAAGAGATGAGTAGGCTTTGTGTCATACACAGAGAGTTTGCGTTTGGTGTAAGCAAATGGTGGCTAAAGTTGAAGATGGTCTTGGAGTTTGAAGTGTGCGAGCGTTCGTAAGCCACTGCTGGTTGACTGCCATTAGCTAGTCGTGACTGTGTTTTGATTTTAGACGCAGTCAATGAGCCGACTATAGTCGGAAATTAAGGTGGTACCGCGGATGTTCGCCCTTAGGAAAGAAATTTCTTAAGGACGATTTTTTATTTAGTATTAAAAGTTAAATGAGTTGATTCGGAAAGTAGTGCATCAGACAGTTGACAGAGAAACGACATTTGCTGGAAGTCGTAACTGTTAAAAACATGAAAAATGGCCGATGATCAGGTAGCGTGAGCTTGTTTGAGTGAGCGTGACCCAGCTTGTCACTGTTAACTGACAAACCAGTATGACACTTTTTTGTGCTGGTTATTGAGTTTTGTAGAGTGATCTGCAAATAAATCAGGATGGTAACGCGACTTCTCGCTTCTGTTGTTAACGGCAGAAACGGGAAGTTTTTTTATGGAATGATGATCCGCTAAATAATTAGGATTAACAAGAAAATAATTTTGATAAAGGGGTAATCGAAAATGAGTAAAACAGCAATTATTACAGGTGCAGGACAAGGAATTGGAAAAGCAGCAGCTTATCGTTTGGCACAGGATGGTTTTGCCATCGCCGTTGCGGATATTAACGAGCAAACAGCACCCAAGGTAGCACAAGGCTTGCGTGATTTGGGATATGTAGCTAAGGCCTATATTATTGATGTAGCAGATCGCAACGCAGTGTTTGATTTAGTTGACCAAGCAGTAGCTGATCTAGGGGAGCTGGCTGTTTTCGTGAATAATGCCGGGGAGGCCTTTATTGATCCGCTTGTTGATTCTGACCCAGACCAGATCTCACGTTTGTTAGACGTTAATTTGAAAGGTACTTTTTGGGGGATCCAAGCAGCAGCTACTCGTTTTAAGCAACAAGGACACGGTGGACGCATCATCAATGCTGCTTCACTAGCAGGGGTTGAAGCATCAGCCTTGCAAAGTGCATATTCTGCTTCCAAATTTGGGATCAGGGGCTTGACGCAATCGGCTGCCAAAGAATTAGCTGCTGATCAAATCACAGTTAATGCCTATAATCCAGGAATCGTGCGCACACCTTTGCGTGACGGGATCGATGAAAAAACGGCAAAAATAAAAGGACTAACAGTGAAGCAACAACAGGCTAACAGTCTAGAAGAGATCAGTTTAGGACGTGAAGGACAGCCGGAAGATGTGGCAGAAGTGATCGCATGGTTTGCTTCACCGAGTGCAGCTTATATCACAGGACAGTCAATCTTGGTCGATGGTGGTATGAAATTTCACTAATAAGTTAATGCTAGCTGGAATTTCAAAATGAGGAGTGTGGCTATATGGTTGAAAAACAAGCAGCGATCGACCTAGAAAATATTACAGTCGCTTTTGACAAAAAAGGTGAAACATTAACAGCTGTCGATAATGTTTCGTTACAAGTTAAGCGTGGCAGTATATATGGTATCGTGGGCTATTCAGGTGCGGGGAAAAGTACTTTAGTCCGTGTTATTAACTTATTACAGCGACCGACTAGCGGAACTGTGACAGTTTCAGGACAAAATTTACAAGAACTATCTGACAAAAAACTACGCGGAGTGCGTCAAAAAATAGGGATGATCTTTCAACAGTTTAACCTGTTGCGGTCACGCACTGTGTTAAATAACGTGGAGTACCCTTTGTTAGGTGAAAAGATCTCGCGGACAAAACGTAAGAAAAAAGCGCAAGAGTTGCTGAATTTGGTGGGATTAGCCGACTGTGCATCGTCTTATCCAGAAGATTTGTCTGGTGGGCAAAAACAACGAGTCGCGATCGCCCGTTCTTTAGCGAATGATCCTGATATTTTGATCAGTGATGAAGCCACGAGTGCCTTGGATCCGCAAACGACGGATTCGATCTTGCAGTTACTCCAAAAATTGAATCAAGAATTAGGATTAACTGTCGTTTTGATCACCCATGAAATGCAGGTCATTAAATCCATTTGTCAACAAGTAGCTGTGATGGAAAATGGGCGGATCATCGAAAGTGGGCCAGTTGGGGAAGTTTTTGCCCGACCACAACAACCTTTGACACGGGATTTTATTGAATCAGCAGCCAATGTTACGCAAATGCGTCAACAGATAGTTGATGACCAATTGCGAGAAAACTTGCAGCCCAACGAACGATTATTATATTTGAAGTTTTCCAGTAACGCGACCAGCGAGTCAGTGATCTCTGAACTAACTGCCAAGTATGGCATTAAGGCTAATATTTTATTTGCCAACGTGCAAAAAGTCGCACAGCTTTCTTTAGGCTATATGTTAGTGATCTTGTCTGAAAAAAATGGACAGATCCAAGTCGGTATCGATTATTTGCACGAGTCAGGAGTCACAGTCAATGATTTGACAGAACAGAAAGGAGAAAATGCCGATGCTAGCTGAATGGTTTCCACATGTAGCAGAAATTTGGCCACAGTTTGTGCAGGCAACTTGGGAGACGATCTACATGACTTTTTGGTCGGCTGTCATTGCGGCTGTTTTAGGGATCGGGACGGGCGTTTTTCTAGTAATGACCCAGCCAGGTGGAATCGCCGCTGATCCACCATTCTATAGTTTTTTGGATAAAGTGGTAAATTTGTTGCGTTCAGTACCATTTATTATTTTACTAGCGGTCATCGCTCCTTTTACCAAATATGTGGTTGGTACAACGGTTGGGACCGCTGCTGCTTTAGTACCCTTGGTCATTGGGATTTTTCCGTTTTATGCAAGGCAGGTCCAAAATGCTTTGTTAAGTATTGAACCGTCAGTGATCGAAGCGGCCCAGGCTATGGGCTCAAGTCCGTTAGAAATTATTTTCCGAATTTATCTGCGCGAATGTTTACCAGACATTATCCGTGCTTCAGTGGTGACACTGATCGGCTTATTAGGTCTGACCACCATGGCTGGGGCGATCGGTTCTGGTGGTCTCGGCGATATTGCGATCAGCATCGGCTACGCGCGCTTTGAAAATGACGTGACATTTGCGGCTTTGTTGGTGATCTTGGTCATGGTCTTTTTAACACAAGTCTTAGGCGACCAACTAGCTAAAAAAGTAGCTCGGATGTAAATATCAAGGAAGGTGGGTAGCAAGTGAAAATAAAAAACTGGTTGATTTTGTTAACGAGTCTTGTTGCACTGGCACTGATCGCAGTTGGTCTGCATACTTATAATACACATCAAGCGCAAAACACACCGGATCAGATCACGGTCGGGTCACAAGGCAGCGACTATGAAGTGTGGCAACACATTGCGCAAAGTCCTGAGGCAAAGAAGATGAACTTGAAAATTACGGTTAAACAGATCACAGACGGTGTGCAGCTAAATAACGCCACTGCTGAAAACAACGTTAATGTGAATGCTTTTCAGTCGTATTCGTATCTGCAGGCTTACAATAAAGAAAACACTAAACATAAATTAGCGGCGTTAGGAACGACCTACTTGGAACCGTTGGGGATCTATTCTGATAAGTATGATTCCCTAAAGGATATCCCAGCTGGTGCGACGATCGCGATCGCTAATAATCCGGCAAATACTTCTCGGGGATTGTTGTTATTGCAAGATGCTGGTTTGATCACGCTCAAAAAAGACTTTGGTTCACTGGGTAATACTAAAGATATCACGGCTAACCCGCGTGACCTGAAATTTAAAGAGATCGACGATACAACTGGACCACGAGTGTTAAATAGTGTGGATGCAGCCTTGATCTCCAACACAGTGGCACTCGATGGAAAATTGAATGTCTTGCATGATTCTTTGTATCATGAAAAAATTAACCAAAGTACTAAGCAAAATATTAATATTTTGGCTACTGCCAAAGGCAACGAGCACAAGAAGTCCTATCAGAAATTAGTCAAATTGTATCATGAGCCTGCCATTCAAAAATATATTAAAAAGCAGTATCAAGGGACTAAAATTGAAGTTGAAAAACCATTGTCTTATTTGAAATAGGCTAGTGTTTTTCGGAAATATATTTGATACAGTTACGCTTGCAAAATAAATCAACTTTACAAAAATAAAGTTGGAACATAACTAGCTGAGCAATTCTAAAAGGGCTGTTGATCTAACCAGTTAAGTGGGTTAGATCAACAGCCCTAAACGTGTTCCAAAAGATTGAAGCCTTAGTGTAACAACGATTGCGTTATCCTGGTTCTTCGCTTTGCTTTACTATGAATTTACCAATTGACTGCGAAGCATCTCTGGTCTTACTTTTTTTGTTTAATACTGACTGGTAGTTAGCTCCATTTGACAGTTAGCCAAGTCTAAGGAATAATTGATCTCTTCATTAGCTCGTACTGTCATTTCCATGTCAGTAGCGTAGATCACTAAGCCTAATTGGTGACCGGCAGGTAAATGATAGAAGGTTGGTTGTAAGTCGAATTCGAGGTCGTAAAATTTACCAGCTTCTAATTCATCGACCTTATAATTAGTCGTACGGTTTTGTAAGTTGATGTGGCCCTTAGAGATCATCTTCCACGGTGTTTTTGCTTGCAACTGGAATTCATTGAGGTCATCTTCACGCCAGTGGAAACCTTCACTGATAGCTTTACGTTTTAAAATCGTGGGTGAGGTGCCTAAACGTTTGGCAGAACCATAATCGACTAACATGGCCGATAACATACCGTGATCTTGGTCGCTAGCGACTTTTAATTTCAAATGTGCGCCACCACGTAATAATTGGTCTTGCTTGACGGGGTCCGTCTTGAATTGCAAACGGTTGGCTGCCATGACTTGTGGCTGGTCGGACAAAATATCTGCACGCCAGGCGTCAAAGTCTTGTTTGTATTTATTGAATCGCTTTCCAGGTAAATGATCACTAAATGACTGAATCGTTGCCGTAGTGGTTTTATCGGAAGTCAAACTTGCCGGGCTAAAGAACAACTTTTGTTGGTCGATCAATGAGAGGTCCCAATCGGCATAGGTGTTCCAAGTTTCTGCTTTGACATTATCTTGGACTAAGACCGCTGGCAAAATTTCATCTGCGTGATTATCAACATCAAATAACTTGTTAGTTAACCATAAGTTGACCATTTCACTATAATCCAAAGAACGAAAGGCATTGATATAGATATGCTGCCCCTGATGCAAGATCAGCTTCTTGTTGATGGGCAGGTCAGCCAAGGCATGATACAAGTTGTACACATTGCGCGGTTTGACATTCCAGTCATTGATACCGTGGACCATTAATACATCGCACTTAACGTTTTTGACGTCTTTCAGATAGTTGCGCGCATCCCAGAAAGTATTATAATCACCACTGGCTCGGTCTTGACCGGCGTTGATAGCAGCAAGTTGCTGGTCAAAGACGGGCTTAGATTGTAAATAATCTGCCCCGTCTAGTTGACGACTGAAACATTCTTCCGCTAAAACATCAGCATCTTCGCCTGGAAAGCCGCCAGGCGCGATCACAAGACCGTTATCGCGATAGTAGTCATACCAGTTGGAGATCGCAGCTTCAGAAATGATCGTCTTCAAGCCTGTCACACCCGTGGTGGCCGCTGCTGTGGCTAGAGTTCCTAAATAAGAACGTCCGGTCATGGCCACAGATCCATTACACCACCAAGCTTTGATCTCAATGTTGTCAGTTTTGTTGGTAAAGGCCCGGCGGTTACCGGCTAGCCATTCAATGATGGCAATGGTCGAAGAAGTTTCTTCTGGACTGCCACAGGTCCTAACACCTTGAGAGCCACGAGTCCCAATCCCTGCAGCATAAACGATAGCAAAGCCACGCGCAGCAAGATAGTCATTTAAAGTATAAGAAAATTCACGTCCGAAAGTTTCCTCAGCTTGTTGAGTCGTACCATTGACTGGACGTTTTTCTGGCAGTTCTGTGGCAGTTTTTTGGTATTTGATATCTGCATATTTTAAATCATTAGGTTCTTTATGTGTCAAAGGCTGATCAACATTATGCATCATCTTGTCGCCAGCTTCATCGTTGGTTCCCTGATTATACGGGCTAGCAGTATATACAGCGGGTACTTTTAAACCATTATTGGTATCGACTGGTCTTAAGATCTCAGCTTTGAGTAGGTCACGTTGTCCGTCATGATCAGTATCTAAACTAGATTCAATATAAACGACTTCTCGGATCAGTTCATCGGTGGAAAAGACTGGTTGAGACTTACCGTTAAATAGTAGTGGCTTTTGTGTGGTCGGCAGGTCATATAATGGTAGGAAGTAACCTTGAGCAGCTAAAATATCCAACAGATTTTGTCCGTTTTTGCCGCGAGTGTTCAGCAGATCATACCAGGCACCGATCAAGTCAGAAACATCAGTGATTTTGTCATGATAAAGTAAATTGAATTGTTTCATACTGTCTAAGGGTGCTGTTGTTGCAAAATCATCACCACAAGTAAATCCAAGTAACTGGAGTCCAACTGTGTAAAATGCAGCAGCATCTACAGTGTGTTGGTCTATGTAATCTAAAACATTTTCAGTTGGACTAGCCAAGAGGGTGCTGATCATTTCCTTTAAGGAACTTTGACTTTGAGCTTGTGGAAATGATTTATAAACAAAGGACAACCAAAGTTCATTAAGGCTAGTTTGCGGTGTAACTAGTTGGTTTAAAAAACCAATGCCTTGTAGTTCAGAAACTTGAGTACGGTAATCTGCGTTTACACGTGAAAACTGGTTAAATTTCATGCAAATTTCCTTCTTTTCTAAAAATATTGTTATCGGTAATTATAACGCATACAATTGGTTTACGCAGTAATTTAAGACAGTCAGTGGTGTAAAACGAA
>DXAP01000085.1 GCA_019116985.1 Candidatus Ligilactobacillus excrementavium
TGGTGGTAAAGACCAGAAGATCTCCGTTATTAACCGGGCAAAGGGATCTGGTACACGGGCTACGTTTGAAAATGCGGTCTTGCAAGAAGATGACAAACCAGTTAATGCACAAGAACAAGATTCTAACGGGACAGTGCAGAAGATCGTTAAACAAACACCAGGTGCTATTAGTTATCTAGCTTTCTCCTACGTTAATAAAGATCTACAAGAACTATCGATCGACAACGTCAAGCCAACTTATAAGAATGTTTCAACTAACAAATGGAAGATCTGGTCATACGAGCATATGTATACCAAAGGCAAGCCAAGTGGTACTGCCAAGAAGTTAGTTGATTATATCTTATCCGATGATGTGCAAAAAGGCTTAGTTTCTAAATTAGGTTATTACAGTGTTAATAACATGCATGTCAAGATGGATCCTGACGGTGAAGTCACTAAAAAATAGCATTCTAAAATAGAATATCCAGTTAAATAATTGAAGAAATTACCTCATTTGCCCAAAGGTGAGGTAATTTTTTTGCCTTTAAAGATCCTGAAACAGCCTGGTGAGCTAGTAGTAGATAGCCAATACTTAAATTTTTGCAAAATAGCTGGTTGAAAAATTAAATTAGGTTAAAAGTAAGCTAACTTAATTAACTATATACGCGTTTGTGGGTATGATAGTTAATAAGACAGTGTCGTAGTTAGCAGCCGAGATCTTATTTAATTGACGGATAGCTGTCAGACTAACTATAATGAAGCGTATTTGTCACTGACTAATTTAAAAATAGTGATCACTAAGTTTGGATGAGAGATGAGTTAATGATTTTAACAATAATAATAATTTTAATGCTGATTTTAGGGGCTTATTATGGCTACCAGAAGGGATTCGTTTTACAATTTGGCACGTTAGTTTCCATGTTTTTAGGCTTGATCTTTGCGATGTATTACAATCAAAGTGTCGCTGGCTGGGTCACTAACGTCTTAAGGCAATATGCCGATTTACAAATGTCGATCCCGACTCGATATTTTACTAATATAGTAGTTTTCTTACTCTTGTTTTTACTGGCAAGTGGTGTTTTTCAAGGGATCTGGCGTTGGCTCAACCAGTTGACCCGTTTTCCAGTAGTGCGGCTCGGTAATTCGCTTCTAGGGATCTTTGCCGGTTTGGCTGTGCAATATTTGACAGTCTTTGTTGTCTTGAATTTATTATTGATGACACAGTCGTCGTGGATCCAGCAGCAGTATCAACAGTCAGGTCTGGCACAAGCAATTGTGAAAATCGACGCTAATGTTTCTGAGAAATAAGGTAGGGAAAGAGTATGATGAAATGGTTTAAACGACTAGTTTCACTAGTTGTAGTCTTATTAACAGTCAATATCTTTTTTACCCCTAATTTGGACGAAAAACTAACGAGCCAAGTTCATGACTTTGGCTCGATCATCGAACGACAAGTGACTAAAAACTTTGCGCAGTCTGCCGTTGAACAAGATACCCATCAAACTGATAAAGATGGGATCGAAGACATCGTCGCCGACCGACAATTATCACAAACATATTATTATCACTTTAAAGATGATGTGCCAGATGAGTTTCGCCAGGTTTACCAGCAGGCGATCGCCGTTTATAACAAGACAGGTATCGTTAAGCTGAAAGCCGGCCAGGGACAAGGAAAAGATAACGAATTGACTTTAGGTGTTTACCAAAAAGAAGGTCAAAGTGAGCAGCAAAGTGCAGGCGGACTACGAGAATTAGGCGTAGGCGGTCCACGGATCTACCCGAAGATGGGTATCAATGGTAACGACATGAATAGTGGCCAAGCTAATCTAAATAGTCAGTATCCACCGCGCTTATCTGTGGCGATCCATGAGATCGGACATGCTTTGGGCTTGGACCATCGCAATGATCGTAATTCAGTTATGTTCCCGATCGACCAGGGAAAGACTTCCTTATCCACTGGGGATCTAAAGTTATTACGGGAAATTTATAATCAACAAAACTAGCTTTGAGATAGGAACTTGTTCATGCTTTATGTGAGCAAGTTTTTTTCTATGTTAAATTCGACAAAAAAGCTCTCTGTAATTATACCTTGGTGGTGGTTTCTGGTAGAATAGGGGTAAGCGAAAATTATGGTGTCTTGGTTGACACCGTTGATTACTCGAGCTCCGCATGGCAGCCGGTTGTGCCTAACCTACATGTCCACTACAATGCTTAAAAGCGCATTATAGTGTCCCTGCCCGTTAGTGCTCGCCTGCTGACCGCCATGCTCCGCTCTGTTTTTTATATTCGAGCTCCGCAGCTCAGCAGATTGTGCCTAGCTAACTTCATCACCACATTGCTAAAAAGCGCAATATGGCGCTAAAGTCTGCTATTGCTCGTCTACTGATCGAGCTGCTCCGCTCTGTTTTTTATTAGGAGGTTATTTCATGTTAAAACTTGGTATCATTGGTACAAATTGGATCACTGAACAGTTCGTTAACGCTGCTCATGAAACTGGTAAGTGGCAGTTAACTTCCGTTTATTCACGGACCTTGGATAAAGCTCATCAATTTGGCGATAAATTCGCAAGTACTTCTGAATTTTTCGATAACTTAGATGACTTTTTTGACCAGGGGAGTTTTGACACTGTCTATATTGCCTCACCCAATAGTTTGCACTTTGAACAATGTAAACAGGCTATTCTAGCGGGCAAAGATGTTGTAGTCGAAAAACCCGCTTGCTCTAATCCGTTTGAAATGAAAGCATTGATTAAGCTCTTACGGCAACATCCAGATACATTCTTGTTTGAAGCTGCACGTCATGTGCATGAACCAAACTTCTGCGCTGTTGCTAAAGCCGTGGAATCTTTGAATGTTGTTCAAGGAGCGACTTTGACTTATGCAAAATATTCTTCTCGCTACGACCAAGTTCTAGCGGGTAAAGAACCTAATATTTTTTCACCCGATTTTTCTGGTGGTTGTGTTCAAGACTTAGGTGTTTACCTAGTGTATGATGCGATCGTATGGTTCGGAATGCCAAGTAGCGTGGATTACCATGCAACGATCTTAGATACTGGTGTTGATGGCAAGGGAATCGCAGTTTTACATTACCCAAACTTTGACGTGACCTTGAACTTAGCTAAAAATGTTAACTCATATTTGCCAGGTGAGATCTATGGTTTGAAAGAGACGATCCGGATGGACCACTCAGGTGATTTGAATAAAGTTGTTTTAGACGATGGGAATGGACATCAAAAAGATCTATCTGTCAAACAAGTAGATAATCCGATGGTCGCTGAAGCCAATGAATTTGCGGATGTCTTGAACGACAAAGATTCAAATGACGCTAAACAATTGGAAGAAGACTGGCTTGCTTATGCCGTGCAGGTCAATAAAGTGCTGTATCAATTACGGCAAAGTGCCAATATTAAATTTAAGGCTGATAAAGTGGCCGAAGAAGTAGAAGAGGAAGATAATGAATCCTAAGTTTGTTGAGGAATTTGAAAAAGAAAAATTTGCTGATCTAAGTCCGATCCAAAAGGCGGTTTATGAGCCTTTGTCAGCGGGTGAAAATGTGATCGGCTACGCACCAACTGGTTCGGGAAAGACTTTGGCTTATGCTATGCCTTTGCTAGAAACGCTCTTGCCTCAAGATGGTACGCAGTTGTTAGTCTTGGTACCTTCACAAGAATTAGCCGTACAGGTCAATAATGTCATGGGGCGCTTTGCGTCTTTACTAGGTATGAAATCGATCGCGGTGATCGGTGGAGCTAACGTTAAACGCCAGTATGAAAAATTGAAGAAACATCCTGAAATCGTTGTGGGAACTCCAGGCCGGATCTTAGATGTGATCAATGAGCGTAAGTTAAAGATGCACAAGTTAACGTCTTGTGTGGTCGATGAAGCAGATCAGATGTTAGCTGATGATGCTTCGATGGCAGCGTGTCGCGAGATCGTGGGACACGCTAAGGCTGATGTGCAGTTGTCGTTTTTTTCGGCAACTGATTCTGCCAAGTTAAACGACGTCCACCATTGGTTTGGCATCGAACCCAAAGTGATCGATGTCCGTCAAATTGATGATACTCAAGGACACGTGGTGCATTATTTGGTCGAAAGTCCTGAGCGTAAACGAGTGGAAATGTTGCGTAAACTCGCCAACTTGGATGACTTTGCTGGTTTAGTTTTCTTTGATTCCACGACAACTGTTAAGGATGCCGCCGAAAAGTTAGCTTTTCAACATGTGGCAGTTGGTGAATTGAGTTCCGGTCAAAGTTCTCAGAAACGTAAACAAGCTCTAGCTGATCTTCGCAAACGTAAGATCCGCTTACTGTTAACGACTGACGTGGCTGCTCGCGGCTTAGATATTGCACAATTACCGGCTGTGGTCAATTTTGATATTCCACGGGACCTCACGACTTATATTCACCGCAGCGGTCGTACTGGCCGAATGGGAGCGCAAGGTGCCGTGATCAATTTGGGTAATGAACACGACTTACGTCAATTCAAGCAATTGGTAGGTAATGAAGGGTATGATCTGCAAACAGGCTACGTGTACCAACATCAATTAGTAACTGACTTAAAGTCAGCTCAGGCTTTAAACAAGCAGGAAAATAAACCGAAAAAGAAGAAAAAGACTAAGGCGCAGGTCAAGCAAATAGCTGCCGCAGAAAAGAAGCAAAACCAAAAAGTTAAGCACAAAAAGAATCGCAAGCGTGACCGTAAAAATAAGGGAAAGCCGAAGTCAAAAAAGAAAATGGACGGCTCATCGGACTCCATTTGACAGTGTGTGCCCTAACTTTAAGGAAAAGTCTAAGCTAGGAGTACTCGCTTTCAATTTGAAGTTAAATGGCTTATGATGGGTAAGGAGTCAGGCAATTTAACTAAAAAGATGAGGTGGTCTGCATGAAGACTTCAATTAAATTAAACGTATCGGCTGAGTATATTTTTGAGCGGCTGATAGATTCTAGGATCTACGATATTTTCGAGGCCACCGGCGAGTGGGTCACTGAGGACGACTTAACTAATTTTAGTTATGTTTCCGAAGATGATGCAGGACAAAATTGTCGGATCGTGTTAAATAAGGTCTCTTTTGCGCAAAGTTACCATTATCAAATCGAAACAAAAAATGAACTGATCTCGAAAGCTTATGATCTTAAGACTTTGGCAGCTGACAAAGTCGAAGTCACATTTAGCCAGCGTGTCAAAGCTAAAAGCTTATTGCACGGGTTGCGTAATAAGATAACTAATTTATTTTTAGGTTGGCTGCAGGCTAGCAACTTCAGGAAGGTCTTAAAGCAGATCGAAGTTGGGTATTAAAATGTTTGATCCTATTGACTTTATGGCTTTTTAACCGCTATACTAGTAAAGGCTGGTTGCTACATGCGCTTGTAGCTCAGCAGGATAGAGCAACCGCCTCCTAAGCGGTAGGTCATCGGTTCAATTCCGATCAAGCGCATAAACAAGGAATGGCATGGCTGCATAGTGCAGACATGCTATTTTTTTAAGTAAAACCAGTCTGAACGTAAGATTGTTAAAGAAACGTTTGGTTGGTGAGGTAACTGAACGCAAGTTTGTCAAAGAAGCGTTCAGTTAGTAGTTAACTGTACGTAAGTTTGTTAAAGAAGCGTTCAGTTAGCAGTTGACTGTACGTAAGTTAGCCAAAGAAGCGTTCGGTTGATAGTTAACTGTACGTAAGTTTGCCAAAGTAACGTTCAGTTGGTAGTTGACCGTACGTAAGTCTTCCAAAGAAGCGTTCAGTTGTAGTTAATTTGTACCAAAGTTTAATTATTTAACGTACAGCCTAGCTTGACTCACGTAAAATCTGACAGTTTAAGGCTACAGAAATAAAAATAATAATGAAATTAAGTTAATGGAGTGGAAAAAATGGATAAGATCAAAATCATGACGGTGTTTGGCACACGACCTGAGGCAATTAAAATGGCACCATTGATCAAAGAAATGCAGAGGCGTCCGGATGAATTCGAGCCGATCACGGTCGTAACAGCGCAGCACCGAGAAATGCTCGATCAGGTTCTCGGAATTTTTGACATTAAACCTGACTATGATTTAAATATTATGCATCAAGGCCAAACATTGAATGACATCACGACAGATGTTTCACAAAAATTAGACCGGGTGATCGCACAAGCACAGCCAGATATTGTTCTGGTTCACGGTGATACAACGACGACTTTTGCGGCAAGTATCGCGACTTTTTATGCCCAAAAGACACTGGGACATGTCGAAGCTGGTTTACGGACTTGGAATAAATATTCGCCATACCCTGAAGAAATGAACCGCCAGATGACCGATGTCTTGAGTGACCTTTATTTTGCGCCGACAAAACAGAGTCAAGCTAACTTGTTACAGGAAAATCATCCGCAAGACAAAATTTTTGTGACGGGTAATACTGCTATCGATGCCTTGAATGAAACTGTCCGAAAAGATTATCATCATTCAGCCTTAGATGAAATTGCGACAGATCATCGGATGATCTTAGTGACGATGCACCGGCGTGAAAATCAGGGTGAGCCGATGCGTCAAGTGTTCACTGCTATGCGCCAAGTACTTAAAGAACGCCCGGACGTTGAGATCGTCTACCCAGTCCATTTAAGCCCGGCTGTGCGTGAAATCGCTCATGAAGTTTTCGATGGCATCGACCGCGTACATTTAATCGAGCCGCAAGATGTGATCGACTTTCATAACTTATCCGCACGCAGCTATTTTATTATGACTGATTCCGGCGGTGTCCAAGAAGAAGCACCTTCATTAGGCAAACCCGTCTTAGTTTTACGGGATACCACAGAACGTCCGGAAGGTGTTAGTGCTGGTACACTTAAATTGGTCGGAACAGCCTATGATCAGGTTAAAACTGAAATGTTGAATTTACTTGACGATGGAAAAAGTTACCGTGCAATGTCTGAAGCTTCTAATCCATATGGTGATGGCCAAGCGTCACAACGGATCTTAGCAGCTATTAAGTATCATTTTGGTGTGCAAAAAAAACGTCCAACTGATTTTAAATAATAACTAAATGGATCGTGTTCCTAAAAGGGGCACGTTTTTTTATATTAGGCTCGATTTTTACATGCTTCCACCTTTATTTGTAAAAACTTATAAAAACGATTACAAAAAATGTTATACTTAAGGCAACGTTATGTAATAGTGGTGTCTATTTTCAAGGAGGAATTTCAAATGACAAAACAATTAGAAAGAAAAGTCGTAATTGTTACTGGTGCAGCCTCTGGTATGGGAAAAGCAATGACAGAGCTTTTTGTCAAAGAAGGAGCAAAAGTGGTTGCTGCGGATTTAAATTTTGCTGGTGTTAAAGAAGTTACAGATTCTATCGGAAGTATGTCATTTCCTGTTGAAGTCAACGTGGCTAAGCAGCAAGATATTGATAAAATGTTTGATGTAGCCAAAGAACAGTTTAATAAAATTGATATTGTTGTCAATAATGCCGGTATTATGGATAATATGGCGCCACTTGGCAACATGGATGATGACACTTGGAATCGTGTAATGACTATAAACGTAAACAGTGTCATGATGGCAACACGTAAAGCTTTAAAAGAATTTTTACCGCAAAAATCTGGTGTGATCTTGAATACGGCTTCAATGGGCGGACAGCATGGCGGTGTTGCTGGTGCTGCTTATGTTGCTTCAAAACACGCTGTTGTAGGCTTAACTAAAAATACAGCTTATATGTATGAAGAAAAAGGAATTCGTTGCAACGCAATTGCTCCTGGTGGAATTAATACCAATATAGGCTCTTCTATGAAAAACGTCGATGAGTTCGGCGCTCATCGTCAAGCTCAAGGACTGAAGTTAATGTACAAACCGGGAGAAGCAGAAGATATTGCAAATACCGCTTTGTTTCTAGTTTCTGATGCTGCTAAATATGTAAATGGGGTAATTGTACCGGTTGATGGTGGAATGACCGCTTATTAGTAAACCTGATCGAAAAATTATTTTGTAAACATAAAAAGTGCCACGGACTGAAATTTAGTCTGTAGCACTTTTTTTCTCGTTATTTTCTTGAATGACGGTAAAAGACAAAGGAAATGATACCACCAACTAGGGCGAATAATAGACCAACAAGCGACAAACCTATACCTAATTTGGCACCAGGTAATTCATAGGTAAAGCTGACCTTGTTGTTTCCTTGCGCTAATTTGACCCCGATAAAGGCAGTGTTAGTTCGTAAGAGTTTCTGTTCTTTGCCGTTGACCTTGACTTTCCACCCCTTGGAATAAGGGATAGTGGAAGTTAAGATCCCAGCTTTATTTGTTTTTATCTGTCCAGTGATCTGGTCTTGTTGTAATTTGAGATCGTGTAACTTATTTTGTTGGATCTGTTTAACTTGTTTTTGATACTGGCTATTTTTTGCCAGCGGAGTCGCGATAACTTTCAAATCAAAACTGTAGTTACCCAGTTTCGATGGAGTGAAAGTCAGTGACTCTGGTAATGAATTATCAAAGTGACCAACGTTCATCGTACCATTCGTGATGTCCTTATAAAAAGAAAGGGCATCTTGTTTAGGCTGCTTGATAGTTTCAGTTCCACGTGAAGAATCAACCTTAAGACTAAAACTAGAATCAGGTGAGCCTTGTAAAACGTGATAACGCAGGTATTTGTAATAATTGAAACGGTTATTTTGATCCAGTAGACCATGGATCCCCTGTGAGCTTTTATGAAGCTGTTCGAGTTTGATCTGGTCTTTTAAAGAAAATGGTTCATATTTGATGTTGTCAAACTCTAAGTGGAGCTCAGAATCTGGATAATATTCTTCATCTTCTTGACCTTGTGGCCGTGTTAATAACAATTGGTAAGTTTCATCACTATCCATTTTAGCGACATTATGTGTGTCGATCTCGTTGCCGCGGCTTGATATCAAACGATAGGGTATTTCGACAGTTTGGTCTTTGATCGTGGCACGCTTTAGTCCAGCAGCGGCTTTTTCGCTAACTTTGACGCCACTTGCTAGTGCCCGCTCTTTTTGACTGGCAGTGTATTTACGTTGTTGTCTATCAGTAAAGACTTGGTCTTGCCAATAAAAAAGCGGGAAAGCATTGTCTGACTTATAACGTCGTGTTTGTTGGTCTTTTTGACTATCATGGTTAGGGTCAGTGACCATTTGCGTAGTTTTATCTAAGTAATAGCCTGCCGGGATCTTTTTGTAATTATCTTGGTTGAGCCAGTTAAAGATGTAACGTACACCTAAGAAATTATTCAAGATCGTACGGTCATCGACCTGACGTAAAGGTACGTTAGCGTCATACTGAATGTTTTGCATCTCCTCGGAAAATTCGCCCACGTATTTATTTTGGACGGAATAATAAGAAGATAAAGCTGTGGTTGTTTGTGTTAAATTATTATACAAATTATAGCCCGCACCCAAGTCGAAGTTTTCACTAGTTGATGAGACTCGATAACCTTTTTGATCGACGGGGGCTAACTTATGATCTAACCCAGCATACATTTTTTTCTTCAAGTTTTCGTAAGTCCCAGTGGGTAACATTTCATTTGAATACCCACCATTATAAGGTGCTTCGTAGTAAATGGCATTCAAAGAGACATTGGCCAAGACGACTAGTAGCAAGAAACGGGTCGGATGTGCCACTTTTTTGAAATGTACGAGCATTAAAGCTGCCAAACTGATAAACAAAAAGATAAACGGGACGAATAGCTTTTCATCACTTTCAAAATAATAAGCGATGCCAATGACAGCAGCATAAACGAGTAGAGCATAGCTAAAGTATTTAAATAAGCGATCAGATAACCATGACGCGTTTTTGATCAAGGTACAAGTTGCCAGTGCGATCGGTAAACATAAAAGTAAGGTCCACCGGTTGGAAGGTGCCATACCACCATTAAAAAGTGCGCCGAAAAATGGGAATAACAACATGATAAAACTTAAGATGAAAGTTGTTGCTAGTAACTTGTAACGCTTAAAGCGACTAAAGATAAAGATGATCGCAAAAAAGGCAATGCTGGCAAAACCTAAGGCTGACCAGAAATAAAAGTCACGGTTACCACCGTTGATAAATTGCGATGGTAAGGCCAGATAGTAATAGAGTGGGTACATTTTTAGACCATTGGCGAAATTACTGGCAGCCCGCGTTGAGTTCATTACGGCAAAGATCACGGGCACTAAAATAATGGCTGAAGACAAAACACTCGTGATCGTCGCAAATGCTAATTTACCCAAGGCCTTTAAATAATCTAAGTCATGCAAGTAATAAAGTACCACGCGTAAGATCAAATAAATGATCGCACCTAACCCTAAAACAAAGGCGAAATAATAGTTACTACACAACATCCAGATAAAAGTGAATGTCAAAGGCCACGGCGAACCGTCTTGTAAGACTTTCTCGATCCCTAATACTAAAAGCGGGAAGATGATAAAAGGCGTGGTAAAAAATGGTTGTGCTTCTGCTGAATACAGTAAGAAGGCGTTGAATAGATAAACCAAGGCCCCAGTGTTGATGACATTTTTACTGAAATCAAAGTGTGAGGCAAAAAAGACAAAAGATAAGCCTGCACAGTATAAACGTAAGATGATCAGCCACTGATATACTACTACTACTTTACTAGCAGGAAATAAGAGCGTTAAATAAGCGAAAATATCGCCGATCAAGTAGTAAGAATAGACGGAAAAATTGTCAGTTCCCAAGCCCATTTGATAAGACCATTGGGGCAGTGAATCAATTTTTCCGCTTAATAAATCACCCATTGCTTGGCGAAAGTTTTCTAATAATGGCAAATGCTGGTTGGCACCATCTAAGCGCCAGATCAACGAATGACCAGTGATCCAATATGTACCGAACATACAAAGCGCGACAAGCAAGAAGACAATTGTGTAATCACGGTATAAATGTTTGATTTTATGATGTTTGACCGAAAAATGCACAAAAAAAACCTCCAATTCATTCTTTAACATTGTACCTTAAAAAAACGGCTAGCAATAATGAATTGGAGATTTTTAATTGTTTCTTCTAATTTTAAAATAAGTTTTCCAGTAAAGAAGCGTTGGGAGCTTTATTTATCGTTAGTCTTGAAAATCAAAAATTTACTGAAGAAGTAGTTGATCACGACTACGAAAACTTGGTCGATCAGTTTTGTCAGGTTGTCGTCGATCTTAAAGACTGAGATCCCTAAATACATGATAAAGGCGTCGACGAGCAGTGACACTCCACGGTAAAAGAAAAATTTTCCCATTTCGCTCCAGAAAGCTTTAGCTGTTGTATACTTGGAGCCAAAAACCCAGACTTTATTGGTAAAGAATGCAAATAGGACCGATAGCAGCCAGGCGATCACATTTGCAAGCTGGTAATACAGGTCAAAGACTGTGCCAAAAAGATAGAAAGCTACGATGTTGATCAAAGTCGTTAGACCACCAAAGAATAAGTAGGCGATCACACCTTTATATTTAAGCCACAGTTTTTTGATCATTTCCATTATTTTTGTTGTTCCTGGTATGTTTCAACCAATTTTTTGCTGAAATCATCGAGGGCTGCTAGGTCTTCGTCTGAATCAGGAGCCAGGTTGATTTTTAAATCTGGTGCACCTTGGATGGCATTAGCACCTTTCATGGCATTACTGAAGTCATCGACTGCCGTACAGTAAAACCCTTCGTAAAAAGTATCACCAGAACCGGCAACTCCATAAACTTTGCCATCGAGCTGCGCTTCTTCTTTTAAATCATCATAAAAATCCAAACCTTCATCAGGTAAGGCACCTTCATCATAAGTATAAGGACAGATGACACAAATATCAGCTTCTTCGAAGTCTTCGATCTCAGCTTGCGAGATCTCGATCTGTTCGATCTCAAATCCCTGATCTTCCAAATTATCTGATATGATATCTGCGATGTCTTCATTATTGCCCGTGATCGTGGCGAAAACAACTTTTGCCGTTGGCATGACTGATCCTTCTTTCAATGTGTTATATCAAGAGCTATTATAGCAGATTATGTGCATGATTTATCAACTACTTTGACAAAATTAAACATTAATCACTAAATACGTTATAATGAGTAAGTAACTGAGCAAATATTCTAAAATATTGCTTGACCACTTTAGTGTGGTGGTAGTATTAATGAAAAATGACTCGCAAAGAAACTCTTAGACCGCATAAAAAATATTTTAAGCTAAGAGTTGTCAATAATTGGAGGTAACTAATAGATGATTACATTAAAATCGCCCCGTGAGATCCATGAAATGGCTGAATCGGGTGCTATTCTAGCCGGTATGCATGCTGGTGTCCGTGAAATGATCAAACCAGGTATGTCAAGCTGGGATATTGAAGAATTTGCCTTGAAGTATTTTAAGGAACACGATGCAATTCCAGAACAGATCGGTTTTGAAGGATTCAAATATGCTACTTGTATCTCAGTTAACGACGAGATCTGCCATGGTTTTCCACGCAAAGATCTGATCTTTAAAGATGGTGACTTAGTCAAAGTCGATACCGTTGTTAACTATCATGGTGCAATGAGTGATTCGTGTTGGTCATATGTGGTCGGAAAATCAACGCCTGAGATCGACCGTTTGATGGATGTAACGAAAAAAGCCCTGTATTTAGGTATCGATCAAGCTCAAGTTGGTAACCGGATCGGAGACATTGGTGCGGCTATCCAACACTTTACTGAAGATGAAAATGGCTTTGGTGATGTGCGCGAATTTATCGGACATGGCATTGGACCGACAATGCATGAAAGCCCAAATGTGCCACATTATGGTGAAGCAGGTAAAGGATTACGTTTACGTCCAGGTATGACGATCACGATCGAACCAATGATCACGATGGGGGATTGGCAAGCAGTTATGGATAACCCAAATGGTTGGACTGCTCGGACACAAGATGGCAGTATTTGTTGTCAGTATGAACATACACTTGCAATCACAAATGATGGGCCAAAGATCTTAACTTCTCAAGACCCAGAGTTTGATGCGAAATATTTACTTTAATATATAAAGCAAGTATAATCGGTTTAAATCGAGATAGATAAAAATTAGTTTCAAACATGCAAAGCTTGACCATCTAGTTGTGGTCAGTGTCAGCCATGTGTTGAATAAAGTATCATATAAATATACCAGTAATAAATACTATTTGTTAAAGAGGAGCGATCAAATGAAAGTAAGGAAAGCTGTTATCCCTGCTGCTGGCTTAGGTACACGTTTTTTACCAGCAACTAAGGCTTTAGCTAAGGAAATGTTACCGATCATCGATAAACCAACGATCCAATATATCGTTGAAGAAGCTAAAAAATCAGGTATCGAAGATATTTTAGTGGTTACCGGGAAAGGTAAACGTCCGATCGAAGACCATTTTGATTCAGTACCTGAATTGGAACAAAATTTGAAAGACAAGGGTAAAACTGAACTCTTGAAATTAGTTGAACAGACAACGGATATCAACTTGTACTTTATTCGGCAATCACATCCCCGTGGTTTGGGCGATGCTGTTTTGATGGCGAAAGACTTTGTTGGTGATGAACCATTTGTTGTAATGTTGGGTGACGATATTATGGAAGATAAGGTCCCATTAACTAAGCAATTGATGGATCGCTATGATGATACTCACGCATCAACTTTGGCTGTGATGAAAGTGCCGCACCAAGAAGTTAACAAATATGGTGTGATCGACCCAGCCGCACAGACTAAACCTGGTTTGTATGACGTTAAGCGGTTCGTTGAAAAGCCAGCAGTGGATAAAGCACCTTCAGATCTAGCTATCATTGGTCGTTACTTGTTAACGCCTGAGATCTTTTCAATGTTGGAAACACAAAAGCCTGGTGCGGGTAACGAAATTCAACTGACTGATGCGATCGATCGTTTGAACAAGATCCAACGGGTCTTTGCTCATGAATTCAAGGGCGATCGTTTCGATGTTGGTTACAAGTTTGGTTACTTAAAGACTTCGATCGAATTTGGTTTACGTCATCCGGAAGTTAAAGATGATCTGTCAGCCTATATTAAAGAACTCAGCAAAAAATTGAAGTAAAGTGGTTGGTTTTGACCCACTTCAAGAAGAGAGTGAAACAAAAGATGCTTTGAAGCCGATTTGTAACGCAATCGTTGTTACAGTAAGGATTCAATCTTTTGGCACACATTTAAGGGGCCGTCGATTTATCCCATTAAATTGGGTTAAATCGACGGCCCTTTTAGGATTGGACAGCTAGTTTGGTCCCAGCTCCTTCTTTTTTTCTGCTTTTGCTTTTTCAAAAAGGCCATGCTAAACTAGTCTATCTTGCTTTTATGACAGCTAGTTAAAATTAAGAAAAGTAAAGGTGTTTTAAACGACCAGTGTTATATTTTGTTAATTGATAATTTCCTACTATTTCTCTGATATTTAGTGTAAAATAGAAGAAGCAATATTTTTTGTGTATTTTATCAAATATTTTTTTAGCCAACGTGGTTAATTTGGTTAAACATAGTGTTTGAATACATAATTAACGAGATTAGGGGAGTTATAATAATGGATAAACATAAAAAACACGTACATTCAAGACACAAAAAGGTGCTTAAAAGACTCGGTTGGACAGTGTTAACAGTCGCTGTATTACTGATCATTGGTGTCTGGGCGTGGAAGAGTCCAGTTGTTCAAAGTCGTGTTCAGGCTTCTTTTGGCAATAATGCTGCTTATCAAAAAAAGGAATATAATAAGCAACGTTCGCTGGCAAAAGAAAAATATGGCGAGCAGTCAGATTCAGATGATTCAGCTAAAACAACGGATAAGAAGACAAAAAAAGCAACATCAGACCAAAAAGATAGTTCCAAAAAGTCTGATGGTAACAAAAAATATACTTATGTGACAGTTCAACAAGGTGAATACTTGTCAACGATCGCTGATGACTACAACACAACGGTTGATGAATTGATCTCATTAAACAACTTGGAGTCTCGTGATATTTCAGCCGGCGTGCAGATCAAAGTTCCAACGGATGATACTAATAATAGTAGCGAGAATACAAGTGATGATTCAACTTCGCAAACAACCGAGGATACCGAGCAGTCGTCTGATACAGAAACGATGCCTGAGTAATTAAAGAAATATGGAGTGTGAACTACTAAATGGCTCACGAAAAAAAAGAACAACCACTAAAAAAATATATTAGTTTAGCGGTCAAACAATTTGGTGAAGTGAATTTTGGGAATACCGCGATCGTCATGGCGTACTATTCGCTCTTAGCGATTTTTCCGATGTTGATTTTTGCGACTAACTTGTTGCCAATGTTGGGATTAAAGGCAGAAACGATCCTACCTTATTTGCAGACTGCTTTTCCATCGGCTGTCTACAGTACATTAAAACCGATCATCATGGACTTTTTGACCAATAGTTCCGGTAGCTTGGCCTCGATCACTGGGCTCTTGACGATCTGGTCGGCTAGTAAGGGAATCAATACTTTAAAAAAGTCGATCAACGAAGTATATGGTGTTGAGGATTATGACAATGCGATCACCAGTCGGATCTTTTCGTTTTTCATCATTTTGTTTTTCGTGATCATCGTGATCATAGCTTTTGTGATCAACAGTTTTGGTCAGGTCGTGTTAGAATATTTAGCGCCGATTTTTAATTTGTCGTTGGCTTGGTTAGAGACTTTTAAGACCTATAAGTCTCTTTTGACTTTTGTTTTGATCTTTTTGATCATGATCTTCTTGTATATGACTCTAACTAATGCCAAGACTCACTTGCGTTATATTTGGCCGGGTGCTTTGTTTACGGCAGTGGGCTGGATGTTGTTAACACAAGCTTTCTCGATTTATATAAAATATTTTGCTAAATCAGTTTTGAGTTATGGGACGATCGGTACTTTCATTGTACTGTTATTCTGGTTGAACTTTTCGAGTTGGGTCATTTTATTGGGTGCTTTGGTCAATTCGACGCTTGAGCGTTACCATTATGGCACGATCAAACCGAAAAAAACGGCTATCAAAAGGTTGTATGATCGAGTAGACCCAACTCAAAGGGTGAAAAATAAAAGAGCAGCTCGTGACAAAAAGAAAAAATAAAAAGATCCTAGCTTCCATCATTAATTGGGTGGAAACTAGGATTTTTATTTGCCCAAACAGGGGGCTGGGACAAAACTAGCTGTCCAATCCTAAAAGGGTCGTCGACTTAACCCATTTAATGGGATAAATTGACGACCCTTAAATGTGTTCAAAAAGATTGAAGCCTTACTGTAACAACGATTGCGTTATTACAAATCGGCTTTAAAGCATCTATTGTCTCACTCTCTTATTCTTCTTCACTTTTGTCTTTTAGATATTGATCGATCAAATCTCCAGAAAAACCTTTACGATAAAGGCCTTGTCGTACTTTTTGCTGGCGTTTTGTACCGATATAGCGGTGGTTTTTGCGCCAGAGTTTATCACCTTGGATAGTCAGTGCTTCTTGTTCTTTTGTGTCATCGGGCTGTAAGTCTAGTTCTTCCATGATCAAATTGATCACATCACCGTTAAAGCCTTTTTGCATTAGTTGTTGTCTGATTTTATTAGTTTTGGTCCGAAAAGATTCACCGTGAAAGTGCCGCACGCTTTTTTTAGCAGCTGTTACACCATTTATGACCTGTTGTTCTTCTGGAAATTCAAGCAAAGCTTCTTCGATCTCGTTTTCTGCAATCCCTTTTTGTTTGAGCTTACTTTTGATGACAGTTGGTCCTTTGTCAGCAGTTTTAGCCGTAGTCCGGACAAAACTCTGGGCATACTTTAAGTCATCTACTAAGCCCATTTCTGTTAGTTTATCCAGTGTTTTTTCAATGTCATTTTCTGCGACCTCATTTTGGCGTAAGTGATCTTTGATCTCCTTTTTAGTACGTAGTTGGTGGGCCAGATAATTCAGTGCTTTTTGGTAGGCCTTAGAAGTGTTATCGGCCTCTTTTAAGTTATCGATCTCTTCTGTAGTTAATTCTCGACCTTTGCTTAAGCCAAAGCGGATCAAGACATCTTCGCCGAGTGGAAAGGCGTATTTGCCATCTAAATATATGTTATAACGTCCCTTGCGTTTTTGCGTTTTGATCAGGGTGATTGTTTTTGTCAAAATGATCCTCCCTTATATTAGGTCTAATAATTTCGTTGAATAATGTTATTATAAGCGCTCAAGTTCTCGTTTTCCATGACTTGCATGGTATAATCGAAAACGACATGCAGTTCAAGTTGTCAAAGACTGCTCACAATGAAGGGAAAATGTAATGAAAAATAATCAACACGCACCACATAAAAATTATCGATCCAGAGATCATAACAAATCCACACGACAGACTTTAGAAGGCAAAGTCGTGTTGGTCACCGTCAAACGCTTAGGCATCAATGGTGAAGGCATCGGCTATTACAAACGCAAGATCATTTTCATCCCTGGTGCTTTACCACACGAAGATGTTTTAGTACGGGTCGTACTTGAAAAACAAAAGTATCTAGAAGGTGAGCTCGTTCGCGTTAAAAAGAAAAGTAAAGATCGGGTCAAACCGGTCGACCGTTACGATGTCGGTGGGATCGAATTAGAACATTTAGCTTACCCGGCGCAGCTTAAATTTAAGCGTGACGTGATCAAACAATCATTAAAAAAGTATCGGCCAAAAGACTATCCAGATTACCAGATCAAAAAAACATTAGGCATGGACGAACCTTACCATTATCGGAATAAGTTACAGTTTCAAATTCGTGCGGGGAAAAATGGTCAAGTACAAGCTGGACTATACCGTCCGAATAGTCATGAACTAGTCGATCTACCTACTTTTTCAACGCAGACGGACTTGTCGATGAAAACAATACGCTTGATCTGTCAGCTGCTCGCCAAGTGGAAAATCTTGCCTTATAACGAGCACCAAGAAACGGGCATCATTAAAACAGTGGTCGTGCGCGAATCATTTGCCAACCACCAACTGCAGGTCGTTTTTATTAGTCGGACTAAAAAGATTCCTCAGATCAATAATTTGATCACTGATTTAGTTTCACAACAACCCGCCGTTGTTTCGGTAATGCAAAATGTTAATTCCCGTCAGACTTCTTTGATCTGGGGAGAACAGACCCTGCGTTTATATGGACAAGATCATTTGATCGAAAAAATTGCTGGTAACGAGTACCATTTGTCAGCGCGGGCCTTTTTCCAGTTAAATACGCCACAAACTGAAGTTTTATATGGGCAAGTTAAACAAGCCTTAGATTTGCAGGCAGGGGAATCGTTAGTTGATGCATATTGTGGGGCAGGTACGATCGGGATCTATTTGGCTAAAGAAGCCAGCGCGGTTTACGGCATGGACGTGACACCGGAAGCTATCACAGATGCACAAAAAAATGCGGAGCTAGCTGGTTTGGACAATGCACACTACGAGGTCGGGACGGCTGAAGACTTATTGGCTAAGTGGACTAAAGCGGGAATTGAAATGGATGCTTTAGTGGTTGATCCACCTCGAGTCGGTCTGGATGATAAGTTGATCAAGACTATCTTGAAATACCAACCAAACAAATTTGTTTATGTTTCATGTAATCCGTCAACATTAGCGGCAGACCTGGTACAATTAACGCAAGCTTATGATGTCGATTATATTCAACCCGTTGATATGTTCCCGCAAACAGCACGGACAGAAGCAGTCGTTAAATTGACGCTAAAAGATTATTAAAAAATAAGCTGAAATAGACAAAAGGGACGTAATTGTTTTGTTTATTTTGGCTTATTTTGCTATAATTAATGTGATTTCGGTGTATTTACACCTGTGTTTATGGAAAGCAGGGAAGTGTATGCGACATTTCAGTGGACCCAAAGAAGGAGAGTTCATTACTTTAAAGAGTTATAAACACGATGGTAGTCTACACCGTACATGGCGTGATACGATGATTTTAAAAACTAGTGAAAATGCCTTGATTGGTTGCAATGACCATACTTTGGTCACTGAATCTGATGGGCGTAGGTGGCTCACACGAGAACCGGCTTTAGTTTATTTTCATGCCAATTATTGGTTTAACATTGTAACCATGATCCGTGATAACGGGATCTCTTATTATTGTAACTTGGCATCACCTGCAGTCTTAGATAAAGAAGCATTGAAGTATATTGATTATGACTTGGATGTGAAAGTTTTTCCAAATGGGGAAAAGCGGCTGTTAGATGTTGACGAGTATCAGGATTTCGGCACTCGCTGGCACTATTCAGCGGAAACTGACAAGATCTTAAAACACAACGTACGAACGTTAGTAGATTGGATCGACCATAAAAAGGGTCCGTTTTCGCAAGAATATGTCGAGATCTGGTATAACCGATACTTAGAGTTATCACGACGGCAGTAAACCTGTCTAATGTTTATAACAAGAAAAAGTCTCTGACTATTCATGTTTATGAGTGGTGAGGGACTTTTCGTTTGTTGTGGTTAGCTGAAAGATATTTGAATTTCTCTTTGTTAGGTGTGTTTTAGTTTGTAGTTTAGAGTTAATAAGAGCACTTTACAAGTTTTTCTAAAATTTAAGACCCAAAAAATGCTGGGCAGTTTTAACGAAATCACAACTGAACGTAAGTCATAAAAAGAAACGTTCAGTTCATACTGGACGTGGGTTCAAAAGTAGTAAAAATTTGTAAAGTACTGAGTTAACAAGCATTGTACATTTATTAGCAAGAGCTTCATTCAACAATAATCAGCGCTTTTATCCATTACTTTATTTTTCATTAACTTTTAGCTCTAAATCAGCGATAAATCGGGCTTTTATTGCTAGAGTAACAGAAATATGGTATCGTTACTTTGGTAATGAAAACGATAGATTTGAAAAAATAAGATTGGGATGAAATGTTGATCATGGGTAAAAAAGTTGCTGTTTTAGGTGCTGGTTCTTGGGGAAGTGTCCTTGCCAATGTGTTGGTCGAAAACGGGCACCAAGTTGAACTGTGGACTTATAAGGCACCACAAGCTGATGAGATCAATTCACAACATACAAATAATAAGTACATCAAAGATTATCATTTTTCTGAAAAATTGCATGCTACTACGGATATGGAGGCTGCTCTTGACGGAGTAGATGTTGTTTTATTCGTTGTACCAACGAAGGCGATCCGTGAGATCTCAGTTCAAGTATGTGATATCTTACGGGGTAAAAATAATGCACCGTTGATCGTGCATGCTAGCAAAGGTTTGGAATTAAAGACATACAAGCGTGTTTCCCAAATCATTGACGAAGAGATTCCATCAGGCTATCGAAAGGGGATCGTGGCTTTATCAGGTCCGAGCCATGCTGAAGAAGTTGCTCATCATGACCTGACTTTGATCACGGCTGCTAGTGAAGATCTTGATGCTGCCAAAGAAGTGCAAAACTTATTCATGAATAATTATTTGCGGATCTATACTAATCCCGACCTGTTAGGGGTCGAACTTGGGGCGGCGTTTAAAAACATCATCGCTTTAGGTGCAGGTGCTTTACATGGCCTTGGTTTTGGTGATGATGCTAAAGCGGCTTTAATGACCCGTGGTTTAGCTGAGATCAGCCGTTTAGGTGTGGCATTTGGTGCTGATCCATTAACATTTATCGGTTTGTCGGGTGTTGGTGATCTAGTCGTAACATGTACTAGTGTTCACTCGCGTAACTGGCGTGCTGGTGATCAGCTAGGTTCAGGCAAGAAATTACCCGATGTCATCGCTGATATGGGAATGGTCATCGAAGGGATCAATACCACACAGGCAGCTTATGAGCTGTCACAAGAAAAACAGATCGATATGCCGATCACTGAGGCAATTTACAATGTGTTATATCAAGGTGCTGATATCAAAGAAGAAGTTGGCGGCTTAATGACACGTGAGGGTAAATCGGAAGAAATTGCCCAGAATATGGTCAACGAAACTAAATAATTAAAGTGACAAGTCAGCCTCGACTGTAGAAAGGTACGTTATTTCTCACGGTTGAGGTTTTATATTGGTTGTGGTCAATTATTTTGTTAAGAAAATATTGCTTTGAATAATTGACAGTGACAGCGCAGTTCTTTAATATTTAGGTTATCGTGATTCAAAAAATTCAGGGAGATTAAAATGGCTAAAATTGAATTAAAATACATTACAAAAGAAAGTCCCTTGCTGATCGATAAAAAAGAAAAAAACAAGGGCGTCGTCCAAACAGCTGAAAATGATGGCTTCTGGCAGTTACGGGGGATCTCTTTAAACGTTAGTGATGGTGAAGCGGTTGGTTTAGTCGGGATGAATGGTTCTGGGAAAGCGACTTTACTGCAGATCATTGCTGGCGTTACACAACAAACGACTGGGTTTATTACAACTTCTAGTCGGATCAACTTTGCTTCTGTCACTCATGGTTTGATCGATGATCAGACTGGTCTCGAAAATATTCGGACCAAGATCAGTCAAGCACAGATCGATAGTTTTAAAGGCGACCATTTGACCAATGGTGTCATTAACTTCTGTGAACTTGGTCAATGGCTATACCGTCCCGTATCTGAATATTCCGTTGGGATGCGCGCACGGTTGAGTTTAGGGATGGCTTTATACATTGAACCCGAACTTGTTTTGATCGATGACTTGTTTTTCTTATTGGACCAAGACTTTTTCCAAAAAACATCGGCCCGTATCCAACGCTTGAAAGATCTCGGAGTTTCATTTTTCATCAGTGATTCCCGTGGTTTAAACGTAGAAGCTTTTTGTGAACGGACTGTCTGGTTGCAATTTGGTGAACAACAAGACTTTGGCCCATCGCAAGACGTTATGCAACAATACCAGTATTTTACTAACTATTACTATGGTTTGAGCTTGCCGGAACAAAATGATTATCTGGCTAAAAAACAACAAGAACAAGTTAACTTTGACATTGATCGTTTGTATGATGAATTTAAAGGCGAGCAATATAAACAAGGCTATACCAGAAAAGATGAGCCGCGGATGCGCAAAGCATTCTTTGTTGAACGTGGTTCAGATCCAGTAGGTAAAGAAAGAGACCGTAAAGCAGAGCCCACGACAGAAACAACAACAACTACGGCTGAAAACCAGACTAAAAAGTCTGGTAAATGGGGCTGGATCGTCACGTTTGCATTGATCATTTTGTTTGGTGGTGGCTGGTGGTTAGCAGACAGTCAACAATTTAGCCTAAGTGGCAAACAAGCAAACGAGTCTTCGAAGATGGCCGAGCGTCGAAAAGCAGACTCTAGCTCTTTAGCAGCCGCTAAAAAAGATGAGTCTTCAGATCCTAAGAATAATGATTTGACGAAGGCTGACAAGAGCTCTAGTGAAAAGAAAGCTAGTTCTTCTAAGAAGGAAAGTTCTGGGAAGGCTAGTTCTGAGAAAAAAGCAAGATCAAGTAAAGCTAGCTCAAGTGAAGCAAGTTCAAGCTCCTCTTCAGAAGAAACACAAACAGTTAACGTGAGCGATGGTGAAACGATCGGTCAGTTAGCTCAAAAATATGCAACGTCTGTTTCGAAGATCCAAGAGCTTAACGATATGGGTAGCGACGTTAATTTGACAGCTGGTGACTCAGTTAAAGTGCCAAAATAAATTTTTAAATTGTTTAAAATATAGTATAATCTAATTATGTGAACATTATTATTGGAGTGGTGGAAAAATATGGATGCTGATCCTGGACAGCAGTGGAGTTTGTTGATCCTAGCGGTTATTTTATTAGTAGTTGCTTTTTGTTTTGCTTTATATGAACAAGCTTTAAGAGCAACGACGACTCAATCTCTAGAGAATATGAGTGCGGCTTTTTCCGTGAACAAACAAGAAAAAGTGGCCAGCTTAGTGAAAAATCTTCCTCGTGAATATCAATTGGCGCATTACGCACGTTTGACTAATTGCTTAGTGGCTTGGTTACTCGTTGTTACTAGTTTATTGTCATCGTTAAGTGGTAGTTTGACAAACTTTATAGTCGGAGCGATCGTATTCGGGCTAGTCATTAGTTTGATAGATGATCCTTTATTTGTGAAATTGCCGCTTAAGTTAGTAGATAGTGCTGCAACCAAACGTGCACTAAAGGGCTATCTATATGGACACTGGACAGTGGTCTTATTTGTTCCGTTGGTTTTTATCACTGATTGGTTAGGATCAGTCCTTGGTAAAAATAAAGCTGCGCCAGTTGCGCCGACACAGGTCATGTCATGGCAAAATATCGTTGATATGATCGAAGAAGGTCGTAGTAAAGGTGAAATTGATAATGATGAATATGAAATGATCGAAGGTATTTTGTCATTGCATGAAAAGATGGCCCGTGAGGCAATGGTCCCGCGGATCGATGCTTTTATGATCGATATCAATAATGATAATGACCGTAGTATTGATGATATTTTACAGATGAACTATTCACGTGTGCCGGTTTACCATGAAGATAAAGACGATATCATTGGTGTGGTCCACATTAAAAACTTAGTTAAAACTGCTCGCCGATTTGGGTTTGAACATACAACGATCCGTCAGGTGATGCAAGAGCCGTTCTTTGTACCTGAAACGATCATGATCGACCAGTTGATTTATGAAATGAAGAAAAAACAAAATCAAATGGCCATCTTGTTGGACGAATACGGTGGGGTCGTTGGGATCGTGACTCTCGAAGATCTGATCGAAGAGATCGTGGGTGAGATCGAAGACGAGTTGGATGAGCCTGACCAAATGGTCTTTTCGTTGACTCCAGCTGATTTTCTTGTCCAGGGCCGGATGGCTTTAGATGACTTTAATGATGAATTTGGGATCGATCTACAAAATTCTGACGCTGATACGATCGCAGGATTCATGATCACACAATTGGGGTATATCCCAGAAGAAACCAATGTTGATTCAGTCGAGTTAGATGATGGTACTAAATTAGTCGTGCATAAGATGGACGGGGACCGCTTGTTACAGATCGAAGTTGAACTATCGCATGCAGCGGTAGATTATCGGGTCGCGCGTGAAAAATCACAGAAAAAAGCCCAGGAAAAACTTGAGTTGAACCAAGAAAATAAGTAAAATTACAATCAGATAGTAATAACTGGGCCGGTTTGTGCGGGATGAGTCAAAACCGGTCCATTTTTTATGAAAATGCTAAATTGATAAAATGAGGAATAGTGAGAAATATGGATAAAAATAAATTAGATAGTGAAGTCGATAAGCGTCGCACGTTCGCGATCATCTCACACCCAGACGCAGGGAAAACGACGATCACTGAACAGCTTTTATTGTTTGGTGGTGTTTTGCGCTCAGCGGGAACAGTTAAGGCAAAAAAAAGTGGGAACTTTGCGAAGTCTGACTGGATGGAGATCGAAAAGAAACGTGGTATCTCTGTCACTAGTTCAGTGATGCAATTCGACTATGCAGGCAAACGGATCAATATTTTGGATACTCCAGGACATGAGGATTTTTCTGAAGATACTTACCGAACATTGATGGCCGTTGATTCAGCTGTGATGGTGATCGATGCAGCTAAGGGGATCGAGCCGCAAACTAAGAAATTGTTCCAGATCTGTAAGATGCGGGGGATCCCGATCTTTACTTTCATGAATAAATTGGACCGGGACAGTCGTGAACCGCTTGATCTGATCAGTGAACTTGAAGATGTTTTAGGTATTGACGCTTATGCTATGAACTGGCCGATTGGAATGGGCAAAGGACTCAAAGGTTTGTATGATATTTACAATAACCGGATCGAACTTTATCATTCAGAAGATAAAGGACAGGACTTTTTACCGCTCAACGACGATGGTACTTTAGCGGTTGACAGTGATTTAGCCGCTGACAGTATTTATAAACAAGTACTTGATGAAGTCGAATTAGTAAAAGATGCCGGTAACGAATTTGACCCTGAAAAAATTGCAAAAGGAAAATTAACACCAGTCTTCTTTGGTTCTGCGTTAACTAATTTTGGAGTGAAGACTTTCTTGGATGCATATCTTCAGTTTGCACCAGCACCAGCAGCTCACCAAACAGTTGCTGAAAATAAAGTTCAACCCGATTCAAAAGATTTTTCAGGCTTTGTTTTTAAGATCCAGGCCAACATGAACCCACAACATCGTGATCGAATCGCATTTGTGCGGATCTGTTCTGGTGAATTTGAACGTGGCATGGATGTTAATCTAACGCGGACCGATAAAAAAATGCGTCTATCAAATTCAACGCAATTTATGGCTGATACCAGAGAAACGGTCGAAAATGCCGTAGCGGGAGATATTATTGGTCTGTATGATACAGGTAATTTTCAAATCGGTGATACGATCTATACGGGTAAAAACGTAGTCGAGTATCCACAATTACCACAATTTACACCCGAGATCTTTATGCGCGTTACGGCTAAAAATGTGATGAAACAAAAGTCGTTTCATAAGGGAATGCAGCAGTTAGTCCAAGAAGGTGCGATCCAGTTGTACCGGAGTTATTCAACTGGGGATTATATTTTGGGAGCTGTGGGACAATTGCAGTTTGAAGTATTCCAGTTCAGAATGTTGAATGAATATCATTCTGAAGTTGTGATGACACCGCTTGGTCATAAGAGCGCACGTTGGATCGATCCGCAACAGTTAGATGAAAATATGGCTAGTTCACGGAATATGTTAGTTAAAGATCTAAACGATCAACCACTGTTCTTATTTGAAAATGAATTTGCAGAACGTTGGTTTGCTGACAAATATCCTGACGTTAAGTTGTTTTCATTGCTCTAAAAAATGAGCAAGTCATATCTGGCTTGAATAATTTGAGCGTAAAATAAATTACGGACTAAAAAACTCGTTTGCTTTACTTACTTTAATCAGTAGGTTTGGTAAACGAGTTTTTGTTATTTAAATTTTAAGTACTCAGCTAACAACCAACCAACGTCAGTTACATGATACCATTGCATGCCGTTAATATTTTTGTGTGCGGAAAGTTGGACTGTTTGACCATCGTCAAGTTGAGCAGTTTTCTTACCACAAGGTAGGTCATATAAAGTAACTTTTTTGCCAGGGATAAAATCGATCTTAGCACTTACGTTCAATGAAACTGCATAACTTTTAGCTACCTGTTGAGTTTGTTTTACTTCATTTAGATATTGTTTTCTTTCCATTAGTTGAGTGTGTTGACTGTTTTTGACCCAAGTGTTTCCACCCAGACAGTACCAGAGGATACCATCCGTAGTTCTAACAGACTTGTAGACTTGCCACAACGTATTTTTAGCTAATGTCATTTTTAATTCTTGCCCATGCGGCTCACTGATACATTTAATAAAATCTGTGACTTTTAGCAAACGTAAACTTTCATCAACATCTTGCCATAATTTCTGACGGTACAAATATGTGACAAACTGTTGGCGTTCTAGAAAATACCCTGTGACCGGTCCGCGGGCTTGCAATAAGCGATAATTAGCAAAACTCGGTGCAACTAAAGAATAGGGCGCATTTAACTTACCGTGTACAAACTCGGGTTTAGCCAGTAAGTTTTGTTGATCGATATCCTTGGCTAGTAGCCACACAGCCGCCGCTTTTCGCCTTTGATAATGGACTTTGATCACTCCATAACGTTCAACAAAGTTAGAAGTATAACCTTCGATCTGGCTAACATAGTAATCGCGAAATCTTTTAACATCCAGTTCCACTTCTTGTCCGCGATATCCATGTAGGACTGAAGCATCAGTTAAAGAAGCTTGTTGTTCATCTAAATATAACACTAACAAAGTGGCAGGCATTAGGTGAGCACTAAGTGGCGTTGGGGTAGTGACCTGTGTTTGTTCGTCAACCATAGTATTTTGTGTGTCGTGAAGTTCTTTTTGTGCTTTAACGTTTTTAGTTGAGTTTGCTTTGTTTAAAACATTTGTTTTTACTGATCCTATTGTTTGAGTGGAAAGTGGTGTTTCGTTTTTATTATTTGAAAATTCTTTTCTGAGGACTTTTAATCCTCTTTTGATGACCGCAAATGGGTCAAATCCTGCCATACTGTTCACCTCTTCCACTAAAATTACTTAATTTTATTTCTTATCTTTTATTATACCGTAAATTACAGGCTTTTTTAAACACGAATTATTTTTTGGTCAAAAAAACACAAAAAAGCAAAATAAACTAACATTGAGAGGTAGTGTCAATGACAAAAGAGTATATTTTGCTAAGTGTTTTGTTATTCAAATTTTTGAATCGTTAGTTACTAGCAACTTCGATCTCGACGACCTTGCCGGACTTAGAAATCGAGGCATCGTTTCTAAGGTCACCTAGTAGGTGCTCTAAAACGAAGTCGAGTTCATCATCTGTAATTGGACGTAATTTATTCGAGATCACGACCTCATGTGTTTTATCTTTTTTCTTATGAACAACGATCGAGTTGCCTAAGCTGTATACTTTGATAAAATGAGCAGGTGAGAGTCTGAGTTCCTTGCTGATCTGACGAGCGTAGCTGTTTGTTACATCTACTAAATTCATCATTTTTCAGTCCTCCTAACTTTTTCTTCATTTATATTATATATTAAAAATTACAAATACAACAACTTTAACTATCAAAAAACTGTTTATTTTCTAATATGTGAAAAATAGGTCTGATCGTGAAATAAGCGAAGTTTTTTGCTCATATGTTTAAAAAAGGGCCGTCGATCTAACCAATTTTAAATGGATTAAATCGACGACCCTTAGACGTGTTTTAAAAGACAGGATGCTTACTGAAACAACGATCTTTATTCTTTTTTCGCTTTACTATGACTCAAAAGAACACGATCGTCATTTCAATCAGCTTCAAGCATCTTTTTCAACTATTCATTCTTGTCGGCACTATCTTCTTGATTTGTGTCTGTCTTTTTTTCTGGTTCATCATTTTTAGTGATCTTGATCTCGCCATCTTCTAGGCGGGCTGATAAGTTTTTGCTAGAAGGATCGTCAAGATAATAATCAGCGATTTTATCTTCTAACTGCTCTTGGATAACACGACGTAATGGACGTGCACCCATCTTTGGATCATAACCAAGGTCGACTAATTTATCAGCAACAGGACCAGTTACGTGCAATTCGATCCCTTTATTAGCTAACATCTCGTTGACTTCATCTAACATTAAAGAAACAATATGGTGCAAGTTTTCTTTAGTTAAAGCATTGAATTCAACAATACCGTCAAAACGGTTCAAGAATTCAGGCTTGAAGTACTTGGACAAGCTATCTAAGATCGAGTGCGTTTGGCCAGAAGCTTCAGCACCGAATCCGACGGAAGCAACAGAATCACCACTGCCAGCGTTGGATGTCATGATAATGATAGTATCTTTAAAGGAAACGGTCCGTCCTTGTGAGTCTGTCAAACGACCGTCATCCAAGATCTGCAAGAATGTGTGCAAGACATCTGGATGTGCCTTTTCAACTTCATCAAGTAAGATCAAGCTGTATGGGTGACGACGAACTTGTTCGGTTAATTGTCCCGCTTCTTCATAACCCACATAGCCAGGCGGTGAACCGATCAACTTAGAAACTGAGAATTTTTCCATGTATTCACTCATATCAAAGCGGATCATGGCATCTTCTGTACCAAATAGTTCGCGCGCCAACTGCTTAGCAGTTTCAGTCTTACCAACACCAGTTGGACCTACAAAGAGGAATGAACCAATTGGACGTCCTGACTTGTTAAAGCCGACACGGTTACGCCGAATAGCCCGGGCAACTTTTGTGACAGCCTGATCTTGTCCGATGACATGATTTTCAAGAGAGGATGCCAAGTTTTTCAACTGGGATTGCTCTTTGGCCTTTAATTCACCAACAGGAATATCAGTCTTTTCTTCGACGATCTTTTCCATATCTTTGTCAGTGATCTCAGGTGTTGCTTCATCAGAAGAGGAGTTATCTTTCATCTTCTTAAACTTGGCAACTTGATCTCGATAGTAAGCAGCTTTTTCGTAATCTTCATCTTTCAAGGCTGCTTGTTTTTCTTTTTCAGCTTGGTTGATTTTTTCATCCATTACAGCCGGATCAACTGTGTGGATCGTCAAGTTCTTCTTAGAACCTGCTTCATCCAAGAGGTCGATCGCTTTATCAGGTAAGAAACGATCTTGAATATAACGGTCTGATAGAGTAGCAGCTGCTTCAAGCGCTTTTTCTGAAAACTTAACATGGTGATAATCTTCATAACGACCACTGATCCCTTGTAAGATCTTGACCGTTTCTTCAACTGAAGGTTCATCGACTTGAACTGGTTGCAAACGACGCGCTAATGCTGCGTCTTTTTCGATCGTACGATATTCATTCAAAGTCGTGGCACCAACTAATTGCAGGTCACCACGAGCAAGCGCTGGTTTCAAGACGTTACCAGCGTCCATGCCGCCTTCAGCATTACCGGCACCGACAATTTCATGGATCTCATCAATAAATAAGATAGTATCTTTAGCTTTTTTGACTTCATCCATCAATTGTTTCATTCGTTCTTCGAATTGACCACGGATCCCAGTCCCTTGAACTAGAGAAACTACATCTAAACGGATAACTTTTTTGTTTTGTAATTTCTGTGGGACATCATTATCCACGATTTTTTGGGCTAATCCTTCTACGACAGCTGTTTTACCAACACCAGCTTCACCGATCAGGACAGGATTATTTTTAGTCCGACGGTTTAAGATCTCGATCACGCGCTCGATTTCTTTATCACGGCCGATCACTGGGTCGATCCGACCATTTTGTGCTTCGTTTGTAAGGTCCAGGCCATATTGACCAAGGATCGTATTGTTGCCGCCATTGCGGCCGTTTCCACCGGCTGATTGAGTAGGTGGGACTTGTCCTTGTTGTGCACCCTGCTGGTCACTGGACATTGCACGGAAAATGTCATCCAAATTACCAAAACCAAATGGGTCTTGCATCATTGAACTTGGACGATTGTTATTAGTATTCCCAGCTTGATCTTTTAACTTCCGGTAACAATTCTGGCAAAGATCGATCGATGTTTGTCGACCATTGATACTGGTTGTCAAATGGATAGTTGCTGGATTTTGATGACAATTTTGACATAACATATAATTGTTCACGACCTTTCATAAAGATCAGTCTAGTTAAAAGTCAAAACCTATTTGACCTTCTTTGACCTTTCATAATTTTATTATACAAACTTCTGAGAAAAGTTCAACCCATACGCATCGAAAAATATGAGATCAACGTGCTATAATTACACATAAAATGAAAAGAGGGGAAAGCACAATGGATAAGGACTACGGACAGCTATTGCAGCAATTGCGATCTGGTGAGATAAAGCAGTTGGAGATCTCAACCGATGAGTTTATGGATTTTCAAAAGGTGTTGATGGAATATTCACATCGCAAAAAGGTAATTGGAAAAGCTAAGCGTGGTGGTGGTGCGATCTATCACTATGAGCATGAATCAGAACATGAATAAAATGTTTACTTAATAAGAAACTTATGTTTTGAATTAGAGATATGTTTTGCAAAATATATCTCTTAAAATGGAATTTTCTGAAAATATTGTGAGCAAATTTCAATTTTTCAGGTTCAGTATTCGGTCCTTTTAAGCTGTCTTAGGCTTCATTTAAAAATGCCAAGATTTACTGACAACTCAAAACTAACTTGTTTTATCACATGATACATGGTATCATTTTTTTAGCGAGTTTTACTATGGAATAGCATTTGGTGGACATTATGAAATGTAACCGTGTTCGAGAAATTTGTCATTTTTTTCATAGGTCAAACTCAACAATTTTTATACTTAAAGGAGAATGGTTTAAAATGGAAAAGAAAGACTTTCACGTAATTGCAGAAACAGGTATCCACGCTCGTCCCGCTACTTTGTTGGTACAAGCAGCAAGTAAATTCAACTCTGACATCACATTGGCTTTCAATGACAAGTCAGTTAACTTGAAATCTATCATGGGCGTTATGTCATTGGGCGTTGGCCAAGGTTCAGATGTTACGATCACTGCTGAAGGCGCAGACGAAGCAGATGCTATTGCCGCTGTTGCTGAGACAATGAAAAAGGAAGGACTTGCAGAATAATGACGAAAATGTTGAAAGGGATCGCAGCCAGTGATGGTATTGCCGCAGCTAAAGCTTATATGCTTGTGCAACCCGATTTATCATTTTCCGAGACTACGATTGACGATCCTGAAGCTGAAGTTAGCAGATTAAATGACGCTGTTACAGCTTCTAAAAAGGACTTGGAAATCATTAAAGCAAAGGCTGCTGAAAACTTAGGTGATGAAGAAGCACAAGTTTTCGAAGCACATTTAACCATTCTTTCTGATCCGGAAATGTTAGGTCAGATCAGTGATAAGATCAAGAATGATAAAGTTAATGCCGAAGCAGCGGTCAAGAGTGTAACTGACATGTTTATTCAAATGTTTGAAGGCATGACAGATAATGCATATATGCAAGAACGTGCTGGTGACGTCCGTGACGTTACTAAACGTTTGCAAAGCCACTTGCTTGGCGTTACGATGCCAAGCCCTGCTTTGATCGATGAAGAAGTTGTCATTGTGGCCCATGATTTAACTCCATCTGACACTGCTCAGTTGGACCGCAAGTTTGTTAAGGGCTTTATTACTGATATTGGTGGACGGACATCGCACTCTGCAATCATGTCGCGGACGTTAGAGATCCCGGCAATCGTGGGTTCTGGTAATGCTACTGATGAAGTGAAAGCTGGTCAAAAAGTTATCATTGATGGTATCAATGGCGATGCTTTAGTTGAGCCAACTGATGATGAATTAAAAGAATATGAACAAAAAGCAAAAGATTTTGCTGCTCAAAAAGCAGAATGGGCTCGTTTGAAAGACGAACAGTCTGTCACTGCTGACGGCAAACAAGTCACGCTAGGTGCTAATATTGGTACACCAAAAGATGTTGAGGCTGCTACTGATAATGGTGCTGAAGCTGTGGGCTTGTTCAGGTCTGAATTTTTGTATATGGATGCTTCTGAGCTTCCATCTGAAGATGATCAATTCGAAGCATATAAACAAGCTGTTGAGGGTATGAATGGTAAACAAGTCGTTGTTCGGACGATGGATATTGGTGGGGATAAGGAATTACCTTACTTACCATTACCTGACGAACAAAATCCGTTCTTGGGTTACCGTGCTATTCGGATCTCCTTGGATCGGCAAGATATTTTTCGGACACAACTTCGTGCTTTGCTCCGTGCTTCCGCTTATGGGCGCTTAGCAATCATGTTCCCAATGATCGCTACGGTCAAGGAATTCAAGGATGCTAAGGCGATTTTTGAAGAAGAAAAAGCCAAATTAGTTGCAGATGGTGTGAAGGTCTCTGACGATATCGAAGTTGGTATGATGATGGAGATCCCTGCTGCTGCAATGATCGCAGACAAATTAGCTAAGTATGCGGACTTCTTTAGTATTGGAACGAACGACTTGATCCAATACTCAATGGCTGCAGACCGGGGTAATGAGCGCGTTTCTTACCTATATCAACCATATAACCCTTCATTGTTACGCTTGATCAAAAACATCATCGATGCTTCTCATCAAGAAGGCAAATGGACTGGGATGTGTGGGGAAATGGCTGGTGACCAAATCGCTGTGCCACTCCTTGCAGGCTTAGGTTTAGATGAATTTTCGATGAGTGCTACTTCGATCTTGAAGACACGTAGCTTGTTGAAGAAGCTTGATACAACTAAGATGAAGGAATTGTCTGATAAGGCAGTTACTGAATGTGAAACAACTGAAGAAGTTGTTGACTTAGTGCATCAATATACTGATTAATTTAAAATTTTATTGAAAATCCGTGCTATTCTTTAGGGGATAGCACGGATTTTTTGATTACATAGAGTTTGACAAGTTTGCTTCAGGCGGTATAATCAGATTTGTCTTTTTTAGAAAGCTTAATTATTTAAGAAATAATTCTATTACTTGGCATTTAGTTGCTTATAAGCAATGAAAACCATATAATGAAACATGACTATTATTCAGACTAAGGGGGATCCACCGTGAATATAGGTATATTTACAGATACATATTATCCACAAGTTAGCGGTGTGGCAACGTCGATCAAAACATTGCGCGAACAGCTAGAAAGTTTAGGGAATAATGTGTACATTTTTACAACCACGGACCCTAAGGTAGATAAAAATGTATTTGAAAGAAACGTCTTTCGTTTTGCAAGTCTTCCTTTTATCTCATTTACCGATCGCAGGATCGCAGTACGTGGGCTGTTTCAAGCTTATGAGATCGCCAAGGAATTAAATTTAGATATAGTTCACACACAAACTGAATTTTCAATGGGAATGATCGGCAAATTTGTAGCTAAAAATTTAAAGGTCCCATGTGTGCATACTTACCATACGATGTATGAAGATTACCTGCATTACGTTATGAAAGGGAAAGTTTTAAAGCCAGCACATGTTAAACAACTCAGTAAAACTTATTGTGAACATATGGCGGGCATCGTTGCTCCAAGTACGCGCGTGTCAGATACTTTAACTAGTTATGGTATTAAAGAGCCGATCTCGGTTATACCGACTGGTGTGGATGTTCGCAAGTTTGCTGGTCCCAAAAATAATGAATTACGGCAAAAATACAATATTTCTGCAGAAACTCCGCTCATGTTAACTTTGAGTCGGGTCGCGTTTGAAAAAGACATTGATCGTTTGATCGACGCTTTTCCAGAAATTCAAAAGCGTGTACCTAATGTTAATTTGATGATCTGTGGGGATGGACCCGCTAGACAATCCTTAATGCAGCAAGTTGCTCAAATGAATTTAAGTGACAAGATCATTTTTACTGGTGAAGTTGACCATGATGATGTCCCAGCTTATTATCATATGGCAGATCTATTTGTGTCGACCTCTATTTCCGAATCGCAAGGTTTGACTTTTGTCGAAGCTCTCGCTGCGGGGTTAAAGGTCGTGGCGGCCAGCAGTCCTTATACGGATGATTTATTAGATAATAAGAATGTAGGTTTCACTTTTGATACGCCAGTCCAGTTTGTCAGTCAGGTAGTTGATTATTTGAACGAACCGACTAAGTATAATGATGAGAGTTATCGTCAAGAAAAAATTGCTAGTATCTCTGCTGAGAATTTTGGCGAACAGATCATGCAATTTTATCAGGACAGTTTTACTTCTTTTGAAGAAACTACTACTAGTCGATCGCGTGAAAGCATCTAAAGGTTTATTTAGGAGCGTTTAACATGTTAACAATACGAATGTATTCATCGGCGGCTAAAGTCGATGGTCAAGGTGTCGGCAGTGCTTATTCTGAATTGATCCATTTGTTAGAAAAACACTATCCAACAGAAATAAATTTGATCGTAAATCGATTTGGCAGTGCTGATATCAGCCATTTTCATACGATCGATCCGCAGTTTTATCTTTATACTTTCTCACCACGTAGTGGGCGTAAAGTTGGTTATGTCCATTTTTTGCCTGAAACTATACAGGGTAGTTTACAGATGCCTGCTTGGATGCTAAAGATCTTTAACTCGTATATGATCTCTTTTTATAAACGAATGGATGCTATCGTAGTCGTTAATCCATCTTTTATTCCTAAGCTAACTGCGTATGGTATTCCAGAAGAAAAAATCACCTATATTCCCAATTTTGTTTCTAAAAAGGAATTTTATCCGTTGCCACAAGAACAAAAAAGACAATTAAGGGCAAAGAATGATTTTTCTGGAGATAAATTTACCGTGATCGGGGTGGGACAAGTCCAAGAGCGGAAAGGCGTTTTTGATTTTATTAAATTGGCTCAGAGAATGCCTGACATTCAATTCGTATGGGTCGGAGGTTTTTCTTTTGGCAAAATGACTGACGGTTATGCTGAACTTAAAAAAGTCGTGGATGATCTGCCAGCTAATTTAAAATTTCCAGGTATCGTTGCCCGTAAAGAAATGAATGATTATTATAATATGGCTGATTTATTCTTACTGCCGTCTTATAATGAGCTTTTTCCGATGAGTGCTTTAGAAGCATTTAGTTGTGAAGTCCCAGTTTTGTTACGGGATTTAGAGCTGTATCATTCGATCATCAGTGGTTATTATGAACCAGCTGTTGATGTTGACGAGATGGAAGCTAAAATTCGACAGTTAAAAGATGATCCGGTTGCATTAGGCCAATTAAAGCAAAAAGCGTCAGCTGCTGCGGCTTATTACAATGAAGATCATTTGGCTGAGATCTGGCGTGATTATTATGAAAAGCAAGCAAAAATGGAGCGTTGATGAACTGGAAAAATAGATTAAGTTTTATTGCTGTTCTTATAATAGGGATAGGCATCTTTTTGTACTCGATGAAAGATGTTTCCCTTAACGTGGTACGCAATGAGATCGTAGATTTAAAATGGCCATGGTTGGCCGTTGGTTTTTTAAGCATGATAGTTTCGTTATTGTTTGAAGGCGTGATCGTATACGTACTTTTAAAAAAACAATACCCAGGTTTCCGTTTTCGTGATGCCTTCCGCGTACCGTTGGTCGAGCAATTATTTAACGGGATCACTCCCTTTCAAAGCGGTGGTCAACCAGCACAACTTTTTGCTTTATTACAATCGGGGATCGATGCTGGACGTGCGACTTCTAAGATGTTGATGAAGTTTGTGGTCTATCAGTCGATGATCGTGGTGTGTTTTGTTATTAGCTTGATCACACAGTTCCATTATCTAGCAGCTAAATTACATGTGTTATCAGCTTTCGTGATCTTTGGGTTCTTTATCCATTTTTTTGTGATCGCGGGTTTATTGATGGTGATGTATTGGCGTTCTTTTACTAAGAAGCTTGTCTATTTTTTTCTGAAACCTGTCAAATGGTGGGGAAAACCGACAACGTATGCTCGTTATGAAGCATATGCTACTGAAAAAATAGACACGTTTTATCATGAAAGCTTGAGTTTACGTGATGACCCGTTGATGCTAGTCAAAATTAGTTTGCTAACTTTGGGTCAATTGTTCTTTTATTATGTTATCCCGTATTTTATTTTGCTTTCTTTACGAGTGACAGATATTGACCCGTTAACGGTCGTTGGTATGCATATTTTGATCGTGATGATCATTTCTTTATTTCCACTGCCGGGTGGTTTGGGTGGCTCAGAATTTAGCTTCTCTATTATTTTTTCCACCTTCTTAGTCCAAAATAGTAAGGTAGTATTAGCCATGATATTATGGCGTTTGATCACTTATTATTTGGGTATGTTCTTAGGGATGGGAGCTTTGGCTGTTAAACCGCATCGGATAAAAGATAATGAATGATAACTAAAGGGTTCCAGCGTGATGCTGGAATTTTTTGTTTCTAATGTTCCAACTTTTTAAGTGGAGTTTAAATATCGTTAAAAAGTTGACTTAAAACTAGCTAATTTAACGATTTGAATTTTATTTTGAACGAAAAAATGTTATTATCAATTTTGTATGTAAAAGAGATACTAGGCGATGATACATGGACGTGTCATGAGCCCGCTAATATTTTAGAGAGCAGGAAAGGGGTTTGTCATGGAAAATTCACAATTAGTTGCGATTATTTCTCGCTTAGATGCGATGATCAAAAGCGCAGAGGATGAAGTTGTTTCAAGACGTTTTGAAAAAGAAGGGGAAGAACGTGGTCTAGTCACATATGACCCGAAAGCAAACGCCTTTGAATTAGAAGAGATCAGTACTAAACAAAAATTTCAATTCGATAACATCGATCTTGCTGCTATAGAAATTTACGACCTGCTTGATTATTGATTATTAAGTTAAACTGAAGATATTGTATTTTCAGTTTTTCTTTTTTTATCAATCCTTTATACTTGTCAGCAGGCAAGTTTTAAATATGGAGGAAATTTTTACAATGAATTCGTTTTTTAAAAAAACACGACAAGTTTTTAGTTCCAGAGCAGGCTTTTTTTCGATAGTCCTGTTTTTATTCTGGCTCAAAACTTATTTGACATATCAAAACAACTTTAATTTAGGTGTTAATAATGCAATGCAACAGTTTTTGTTGTTTTTTAACCCTATCCCGTTTGGTTTACTTTTATTAGGGATCGGATTATATTTTCGCGGTAAATTGACCTATTGGATCCAGATCATTGTTAGTTTGATCCAGTCGATCTGGTTGTTTGCAAATACATTATATTACCGTGAGTTCTCAGATTTTTTATCGTTTGGTATTATTAAATCTTCTAGTTCTGTTTCTAATAATCTGGGGGCTAGTATTTTAGAGATCATACATCCCACAGACTTCTTAGTTTTTCTTGATGTCTTGATTTTGATCTTAATGATGTCGTTTAAAGTGATCCAACCTGATATGTCTGCCGCAAAGAGACGCTATGGTGCTATTAGTTCTGTGGTAGCTGTTGTTTTATTTAGTGTCAATTTGAGTTTGGCCGAAAGTGATCGGTCACAACTGTTGAGCAGAACGTTCGATAATAATTATATTGTGAAATACCTCGGTGTTGATTTTTTTGCAGGTTATTCTGCTTATCAAACTCACCAACAAACTGCTACCAGAAAGAATGCTAGTAAGAGTGATGTTGATAAAGTTTTAGACTTTGTTAATAAGAATCGCTCGCAACCAAATGTTTCGTATTATGGTAAAGAAAAGGGCAAGAATGTCTTTATCCTGCATTTAGAGAGTTTTCAACAGTTTATGATCAATTACAAGTTCGATGGTGAAGAGGTCACTCCTAATATTAATCGTTTCTACAAAGATCAGCATACGATGTCTTTTGATAACTTCTTTCATCAAGTTGGTCAGGGGAAAACGTCTGATGCCGAAACTATGTTAGAAACTTCAATGTTTGGTTTGCCATCTGGTTCAAGTATGACTTCCTATGGTTCTTCTAACACTTATCAGGCACTGCCAGCTATATTAGACCAACAGGGTTATTCTACTGCTTCAATGCATGGTGATGTTGGTAGTTTTTGGAATAGGGATAATACCTATAAGTCATGGGGCTACCAGTATTTCTTTGATTCATCCTATTACGACGATAAAGATGATTATAGTATCGGCTATGGTTTGAAGGATAAAATCTTTTTACAACAGTCGGCTAAGTATATTGAGCAGTTACCTCAACCGTTTTATGCTAAATTGATCACTGTGACTAACCATTATCCATATGATTTGGATAAACAAAACCAGTCGATCGATAGAACTAAGACAGGTGATAAGACCGTTGATGGCTATGTCCAAACTTCACGTTACTTGGATCAAGCTTTTGGTGAATTTATCAATTACTTGAAAAAGTCGGGACTTTACGACAAGTCAGTGATCGTTGCTTATGGTGATCACTATGGTATTTCCGATAACCATCCGAAGGCTTTAGCAAAGCTTTTAGGTAAAGACTCTTTGTCTAGTTATGATCTAGCTATGTTACAAAAGGTACCGTTTATGATCCATTCCAATGATCTATCGGGTGGTATTAATCATACCTATGGTGGCGAGATCGATGTAATGCCAACATTGATGGATCTTTTAGGCATTAAAAACGATGATACGATTCAACTTGGCAATGATTTGTTGTCAACTGATCGTAACCAGACAGTTGCCTTTAGGAATGGTGACTTTGTTTCACCTGATTTAAGTAAGATAGGAAGTAAGGTCTATGATAATCAGGGAAATAAGGTCAATACTAAGAAATTGACGCAGCAGCAAAAGGATATATTGAAGGAACAACAAGATCATACTGATAAATCCTTGTCATTGTCTGATAAGATCACGACGGGAGATCTCTTGCGCTTCTATACGCCACAAAACTTCGATAAGGTCGATAAATCGCAGTATAAGTATAAATATTCCGATGGTATGAAGGCTCTTAAAGAAGCACAACGTAAGAAAAAGACTAGTTTGATCGAGCAAAATGACGGCAAGTCAACTGAGGACTTGTATGAAACTGATGCTCCTGAACTAAAAGATGATGATGAATAATAATTTGAAAGTCTCTCATTAAGTTGAGGGGCTTTTTTGTATTGCTTTATATGGCGATAGGTTGTTGGCTGCTTACTAGTTAATACGAATATGTAACACAGCCATGATTTATATCCATAATGCGAAAAGAAAAAATATGAGACAGCGAAAGTTGAACTTGGATCGATCTAGGATATCAAATAAATATTAGTGTGAAGTATCTTTTATTTTTAGATAGTAACAATGGTTTTAGTTTTTTTGATAATTGCGGTCAGTAAATTTAGTTTTCGTGAGCTATATCTTGTATTTAGTGATCGGAAGAATATTGAAAAGCTAATTTTTTATTGCAAGGACTCTGGGTTAGGGTCATTATTTTCTGAACTTTTATTTTACTTTTTTAGATATTTAAGGCAAAAAGATAACAATAAAATGATAAATTCATTTATTGTTTGTATCCAAAAATTTAAATTCAAAAAATAAAAAAAGTTATTGACGGGTCCGTGAAATGTTGCTAAGATAGTATTTGTCGCTGAGGCGCTGATACAAAGTTTTCTGTCTTGAAAATAGTAGTTGACAGCTTGCTGATCGACATTATATAATATTGAAGTTGTCGTTTTCACTTCTTTTAATGATATTTAAATATTAGTAAATGGGTAAAACACTTCAAATTTTCTCACAATAAAGATTAAAATAATCACTTGACATGATATGTTGGTGATGATAAAATATTCTTTGTTGTCAAATAACAAGTAGATCTTTGAAAACTGAACAAAGTTTCGACAAATCAAATGTGTGAGGTCGCTTATCTTAACGATAAGTGCAAACAACATTTGCGAAGTCAATTCGCTAGTTAAATTTATGAGTCACAAATTTTAAAATGAGAGTTTGATCCTGGCTCAGGACGAACGCTGGCGGCGTGCCTAATA
>DXAP01000086.1 GCA_019116985.1 Candidatus Ligilactobacillus excrementavium
GCACAGCCTTCTGCCAGGCGAAACTCATTTAAAAACAGAGAGCGGAGCGCGGCGTTTAGAAGGTGAGCACTAATTGACTAGTCGGATATGATGCGTTTTTTGCATTAGAGCCGGCTAGTTAGTTAGGCACAGCCTTCTGCCAGGCGAAACTCATTTAAGGGCCGTCGATTTAACCCATTTAGTGGGTAGATCGACGGCCCTTTTAAAATCACAAAACTAGTTATGTCCTGTCTCTTTTTTACTATGTGGTAAATTCATACTCTCTTTATTTCACACATAAAAGTTGAAAAAATTTATTTAATTAACTTTTTGAACATCAGTCTAAACGATTGTTTTTAATCAAATACGGTCCTTCTCTTATCAACCGCTAAACCTGCGACTGTTAAGGCAACTACCACTACGAGCAAAATGATCAATGGTACGTTCCATGAACCTGTGACTTGTTGAATATAGCCGATACCAATTGGTCCAAATGCTGCCAGCACATAACCTACTGCTTGTGCCATTCCTGAAATTTCTGCAGTTTGTTCTGGTGTATCAGTTTTAATATTAAATAAAGCCATCGCTAAACTAAAAGCCATATTAGAAGCTAATCCCAAAACAATTACAACAACGACAGTTAACCCAACGCTTGCTGTCGGAATCATCAGCAACATAATGCCAGCGATAAATCCAACTGCCATTGTCAAAATAATGCCACGTGTATGTTTAAATCTATAGGCTAAAATCGGCACAAAATAAGATGAGACCAATGAAGCTAGCTGCATCAAACCAAACAATTGACTAGCTTGACCACGCGATAAACCATGGTCGACTAAAATCGTTGGGACCCATGTCAAAGTGGTATAAAAAAGCAATGATTGTAATCCCATGAAAGCTGACATAAACCAAGCTCCACGTGCTTTCCAAACTGAACTACCAGTTTTTTTGCCAGCTTTTGTTTTATGCATACCTTTCAACGCCAGTATCCAAAAAACCATACCAACAATTGCTAGAACAGACACACTTTGCATCGCTTTTTGCCAACCGACTTGCTCGGCTAAAGCAACACTTTGACCTGAAGCTAATGCACTAAATAAAGTCATCGAAAAGGTATAAATACTAGTCATTACGCCAACACGTTGCGGATATTCTTGAGCGATCGTAACGGGCATCAAAACATTTAAAACCGCGATCGATAAACCGACCAGCAATGTCCCTAATAATAATGCACTCGTTGAAAAAACACGGAAATAATTTCCCAGTGCTAGTACAAATACAGCAATAAACATGATCAATTCATTGCCAAACTTCTTACCCAGTTTAGGGACAAAAGGTGAAAAAAGTGCAAAACACAACAACGGGATCGTTGTAATACTTCCTAACAACCCTGCTGGAACACCCAAAGTTTCTTGAATATTGCTAAGTAGCGGAGAAACCATTCCGATCGGTGTACGCATACAGCCAGCAAATAAAATAATTCCAATGATCAATACATTTTTTTGTTTATTTTTCAAAAACTATTTTCCTCCTACATCTCACTAGCCATAATTATACTTATATGTAAAAAATAATCCCTATGACTATTTGACTCTAACGAAAAGTTTTAGCACTTTTTATAATAACTTTCCATGACATCCCCGCTTAAACTAAAAAAGCAGCCGCTACCAGCTACTCATTTCCATTCTTTATTTTCAAGTTGTGGCATTTTTCCCGTCAAAAAATTATGCGCAAAATCCCGCTGATAGATCCAACGATTGATTTGATTTTTCGACAAGATCAAGGGCATCCTATCATGTACACTAACAACCGAATCATTTGGTGTAGTTGTTAATAAAATACTGCGGTCTTCACCTTCAAAATTATCATAAAAGCCCGCAATATATAAAGGCTGTGGCGTTTGACGATAATTAAACCAAATCTTATCTTTTTGTTTTGTCCATTCAAAAAATCCTGTAGTTGGATAAACACATCGTTTAGTCGCAAATGCCTTAGCAAACATTTTCTTTGATTCAGCGGTTTCTGCACGTGCATTGATCAACACTTGTTTATCTTTGAAACCTGGAAAGCCCCACTTTATTGCCTTGATTTGAACTTGACGTGAACCAGCCACGATCAATGCTGTCTGATCATTAGGAAAAACTTCGCCAACTTTAGGAAAATAACCAGCAGTTTGAGCTAAACGGTAAATGCGGTCAATTTCTGGACTTGTGTCTGGTTGGAACATAAAGCGTCCACACATATACTCACCTCCACGATCACTGTCACACTTCAGTTAAAGCGATCTTATTGTTTTCTAAAACCTGACGAGCGCTAGTTGGGATATTGTTATCGGTGATCACACGATCAGTTTGAGAAAAGTTAGCTAGTTTGGTCAAACTAAACTTAGAAAACTTCGTTGAGTCGCTTAAAATGATCAATTTCTGCGCATTTTTGGCCATTGCTTCCACAATGTCTGCACGCATAATATCACGGCCAAAAAAGCCTTGCTTGGGATCAAAGCCATCCATGCCCACAAATAACTGCTCCACGTGAAAGTTACTAAGTACTGTTTTGGCGATCGGTCCCACCACGACCTCAGACTCTGCCTGATATTTGCCACCCAAAACAAAAACTGTAATGTTCGAGTATTCAGATACAAAATCAGCGATAAAATACGAATTAGTAATAACCGTTACGTGCTTACCCTGTTTAGCTAATTCTTGGACTAATAAGGCACAGGTCGAACCAGACTCTACCATAATAGTTTCTTGCTCACTAACTAAGCTAGACGCAGCGAGCGCGATCTGTTGTTTGATATCATAATTTTGGGCTAAACGGTAATTTAACTTATTTGGATCATTGATGATCGCATAACCATGCTTTCTAACCAGCAACCCTTTTTCTTCTAGTTCTGATAGATCCTTACGAACCGTCACTTTTGAAACATTTAATATTTCACTCAATTCATTTACGGCAATTTTTTGCTTTTGATTTACCAGTTCTAGCAATTTATCGCTTCGTTTTGTTGACATAGCCTGACCTCCAATATAATATCAGTCTAACACATAAATCTTACTCTCAAAAAATACTTAAAATTACTATTGACATGCCACGAGAAAAAACTGAGAATGTAAATCGAATTACTTTAAAAACCCAGAAAAAAAGTTTCTACTAAATTTAAAACAAACTTTTATTTAATGTTTATTATCCAGCAAAAACAACATCAGATCACATTATTTAAAACTATCTGCTAAGTAGCTGAAATTAGTATTTTAAAATGAATCACAAAAGCGTATAATCAAATCGACTTAGTAAAGGGGGGCTTTTCTTGTTTACTTTTGCTAACCGTCACTTCTCTTTGTCAGCTACTCTGACAATTGGCTTTGTGGCGGTCATTTTATTAGGAACTTTATTATTAACATTACCGATATCAACAGCTCATGGGATTCAGTCATCCTTTATTACCGCCCTATTTACTGCGACTAGTGCGACCTGTGTAACTGGTTTAACTTTAGTTGAGACCAGTACTTATTGGTCTTTTTTTGGCCAATTCGTTATCATGATGCTCAGTGAGATTGGTGGTTTAGGCTTCATGACTTTCATGGTCTTGATGTTTACTTCATCTAGAAGAAAATTGCGTTTATCAACTCAGTTATTGGCACAAGAATCATTAAACCTCCAACATCTTTCTCAAATAAAATTAGTCAAGATGATCGTTGGTCTTTCTTTAGGGATTCAAAGTATAGGGGCTGTCCTTTTATCATTTAATTTTTACCCGAAGTATGGCCTATTAAAAGGCGTCTGGTTTGGTATTTTTCATTCCGTTTCTGCTTATTGCAACGCAGGGTTTTCATTATTTAATAATAGTATCGCTGAGTATCAAAATAATACTTATGTTCTCGCGATTTTAGGGCTATTAATTTTAAGTGGTTCCGTTGGCTTTTTAGTTTGGCGTGACCTTTTAACCTATCATAAAAGGCATCACCTTTCACTACACACTAAATTATCGATCAGAACTGGTTTTGTTATTTTAGTCGGTAGTATTTTCTTGTATGCCTTGACTGAAGACGGTTTTTCAAATATTTCACCACATACATCCATTTTCCATAAGGTCGTTAATATCTTATTTATGGCTGTCACGCCAAGAACCGCTGGGTTAGTTACCTTTGACTATACTCATCTTTCAATGGCAGGGATTTTTTTAACAATGATTTTAATGTTTATCGGGGGAACGCCAGGTTCCACAGCTGGTGGTATTAAAAGTACAACGATCGGTCTATTAGCAATTCAAACATGGGCCACTTTACGTGGTGAGCATGATGTTAATTTTAGTGGCCGGCGTTTTCCACGAGAAAATATTTATCGTGCATTGACCTTAGTGATCGTAGGATTTTTAATTGTTTCGGTCGCTACTTTTGTTTTATGTATGACACAACCATTAGCACAAAAAATGGGCTTGGAATACATTATCTTTGAAGTTTTAGCCGCATTCGGTACAACAGGCATCAGCCTGGGACTAACGACTCATTTAACATTGTTTGGCAAGATCATTATTATGTTGATGATGTTTATTGGGAGAGTTGGTATTTTTAACGTTATGTATACCGCATTAAACGCTAAAAATCATCAAAGTGACATTCGCTACCCAGAGGAGGGCGTTCTCATTGGATAAATTTAAAAATAAAAATCATGTCACACGTGCTGACGAAAACTACGCAATTATTGGTTTAGGTAAATTTGGTGGTGCTTTATGTCGTCAACTTGCTGCAGAAAATCAAGATACTTTGGCGATCGACACCAAAGAAAAATTAGTCAACCGTTATATGAACATTGCTAATAAAGCTGTTATCGCTGATGCCCAAGACGAAGAGTCCTTGCGCAAATTAAATATCGAATCCTTTGATCATGTCTTTATTACAATTGGTTCTGACATCCAGGCAAGTGTTTTATCGGCATTAAACTGTAAAGATCTAGGTGTTAAAGATTTGATTTGTAAGGCCCAAGACCGCAGTCATGCACGGATCTTGGAACGGATCGGTGCTGATCAGATCGTTCAACCCGAATCAGATATGGCTAAACGGATCGTCATGCATCACAGACAGCCGCACATCATCGACTATTTAGACTTAAGTGAAGATGTGACTTTAGCTGAAGTTGAAGTTAACAACAAAGAGTATACTGAAAGAACACTAGGTGAGCTTTCACTAAGAAATAACTTTGATGTTAACGTGATCGCAATCATTCAAGAAGACAATGTCGACGTATATCCCGATGCAAGAAGTATTATCCATTACAAAGATATGTTAGCCGTTATTGGCTCAGTTGATGCCGTCAATAATTTCGATCGCGAATTCAATGAATACTAAATAATAAAACGAAAAAACAAAATAAAAATTGTTGTTACAGTTTTTTGGAACACGTTTAAGGGGCCGTCGGTCTAACCTCATTTAATTGGTTAGACCGACGGCCCCTTTTATAACCCACACAGCTAGTTATGTCTTAGCCCACGATTTTTATTTAGCTTGATTGATCGCAGTCTTAACCGAAGTTTGCCCATTGATCAATGGAATGATCTTACCGATCGATGAATCATCATGCAAACAAGCAGTGACTGCAGCTGCAACATCACCACGACTGATCGATCCTCCTGCTTGTGGAACATCTGTCGTGACTTTGCCAGTTTCTTTTTCAAATGTCAATCCGCCTGGTTCCAAGATCGTGTAGTTCAAAGAAGTTCGATGACGTAACCACTCATCTGCATAAAACTTGGCGGCATAATATGGCTTGATCGTGACCCACTTAGTCCGATCTTCGGCAAAAATTGCACTGACCATTACAAACCTTTTTACACCGGCAAGCTCAGCTGCCTGCATACTTTTAACGGCACCATCGAGGTCAACTAACATTGTCATATCATCACCAGTTTTACCTCCTGAACCGGCTGAAAATACGATTGCGTCATACCCTTGCAACTGTTGTGCCATTTCTTCTGGTTGTTTCAACAGATCAAACACTTCCGCGTTAACACTTTGCTTGCGAAAATCATCAACTTGTTCTTGCCGATGCGCACCTGCTGTAACTTCATCATTAGCGTTTCTCAAATGATCGACCACTAAACGACCAACATTACCGCCAGCACCTATCACAAATACTTTCATGTAATAACCTTCCTTTCGAAACCACTAATTTTACAATAATTAGCTTCAATAATAATTACCATTAAAAAACATTCTACATTAATAACTGTAATATTAAACGAAAATAAATGTCAAAGCATCAGGCTTACTGATTTTTATCGTTATCATCGGCAATGTCTTGTAAACTTGTTTGATCCGTGACATATAAATCAGGATGACTGCGTTTAAACCAATCAAAATAAGTTGAAACGATAACCTTGATCACCGCATAACCAGGTACACCTAAGATAACTCCAGGTAAGCCAAAGATCTTACCAGAAACAAGTAAAACAAATAAAACTGTAAGTGGATGGAACTTCATGCTGTTTCCTAAGATCAATGGTGAAACTAGTCGTCCTTCAACTGTTTGTTCGATTACAAAGACGATCAATACCTTGAATAACATAAATGGTGAAGTAAACAATCCGACAGCGATCGCTGGGACCATCGCCAAAAACGAGCCCAAGTATGGTATTAAGTTTAACAACCCAGCAACTATACCCAACAATAAGGCAAATTTAAGTCCAATGACCATATAACCGACCCAAAACATAATTGCTACAAAAAAAGCGACGCCAAGTTGTCCTCGAATATAGTTACTCAACTGAGTATTCATGCTTTTAAAAATTCCTTTAACATTTAAACGATAACGGTTAGGTAAAAAACCAGCCAAATAATCTGGCAGGTCATGCCCATCTTTTAGGAGATAAAACAAAATCAGAGGTGCTACCGCGATCGAAATAAACACTGAAGTTACACGTGAAATAATGGAACTGATCGAATTGATCGATTTCGGTAAAAAGTCCATAGCTTTTCCTGGTTTGAAAAGCTGACCTAAATCTGTATTGACCGTGGTCAATTTATTTTGCAGATCTTTTAGCCCATCAGCTGAGAAGATCCCAACCACAAAATTTTCTAATTTATTCCAGTAATCTGGCCAATTAGCTAACAAGTCTTTTGTTTGACTTTGAACAACAGGGATCAAAGAACCGATTCCCCAAGCTAACAAAAGTGCTAATATCACAAAGACGATCGTTACTATTAATGACCGCCGTACATGATATTTTCTTTCCGCCCAGTCCACCAACGGATTTAACAGATAATAAAAAACTCCTGCAATAACGATCGGTAAAGTGACCGTATTTAAAATGATCGTAAGCGGACTAAAGATCCACCGCATTTTGCTTAAAACCAAGGTGATCAGTAAAATCAACAGCACTACTAATAGTGAAATAGCGAAACGACTATTGATGATCCAATTAAAGAACCACGAAGCAGACCACTTGCCTGCTTCACTTTTTTTGGTCTTTTTTTGATCCTTCCCGTCCATTAATTTCCCTCTTTTCATATTTCTTATTTTTAATGACGTATTATCTCATATAGTGAAATCAATTTATATACACAGATCGTCAGCGAGCCTATTAGCAGCATTTTTAACCGGAATACACTGCCAAAGCTTTTCAATTATCCAGCTAAGTTATCGCATCACTAAGAAACACGATATATTGGCTAAGCTTGACAACGCTAAATTTTTTATCGATTTGCCTTACTTTCTATTTAACACAAGGTGAAGTGAGCTGTTCAAAAGCCGAGCACTATCGGATTTTTGGCGATACATCGTGATTTTTGATGTATTGTTTAAAGTTGGATAGGCACAGGCTTTTAGCTCACGTAACTTATTTAAAAAAATAAGTTCCCAGTAACCGGCTGGGAACTTCTGTGTGCATTACTAAACATCAAATTTGACGCGAATAAATTTATACCGGTCATTCATTCCAGTACAACTTCATTATACATTACCAACTATCAAATGTCGAAAATTAAAACACAAAATTTTGTCAAACTTAATATTTGTTTCGCTCACAAGAATTAACTAAGATCGATGATGCGTTCCATTGTATTATTTACTCCTGATGCATACATTCCACCAAATTTTTCCAAGTGGATCATCAACAAATAAAGACTGTAAAAGTTCAGTCGTAATTGATATCCATCTTCTAACGGATAAGCCTTTTGATAAGCAGAGTAAAATCTTTGATCGTAGGCACCAAAGACCAAGCTACAACCAATATCAAATTCACGATCTCCATAAAAAGCTGATGGGTCGATCAATGCAGGAGTTCCATCCTCCAAGAACATATGATTTCCGCCCCAAAAGTCACCATGTAAAAGACTCGGATCACTGTGGTGTTGTGCTAAAGAATCCACGATGATCGAACGAACTTGACTATATTTTTTTAGATCCTTTTCTGACCATAAATGTTGGTCTACCAAAGCATCTCGCAGTTGATCCATCCTTTGATCAACAAATAATTCTGACCAGGTATCTGTCCACTTATTTTCAAAAGTCATACTGGCACCTTGATAAGGTTTTGAAAAACCGAATTTATGGTTAGGGCTATAATAGCGATGCATTTTCGCAATTAATTGTCCTAACTGTGCTTGATCGCCACGATGACCCTGTTTTAAGAAGTTCAATAATAAATATGCATCACCATCAATTTGTCCATTTGAAATGACCCGCGGTGCCTCCACGTCAGCAGCAGCCAAAGCCCTTAAACCGGCGATCTCGCCTTCATAAAAATCGGCCTGTCTTCCTGGTTGAACTAACAAGAAATAAGGTCTTTTTGCTGTCTCAACTTGATAAGCCGAATTAACATCGCCTCCAGCTACAGGTAAAACTTGCTTGATATCACTCAAAGGCAACTGAGCGATCCACTTTTGATCCATCAAATAACACCACCATTTCTAAAGTATGCTTTATGGTACTAATAATCACTTATTTTTTCAAAATAATAGCACCTTCCACGAATAGAATAGTGCCATTACCATAATTATTCAAATTTTAAAAACTAGCAACTAAACAAATCTCTATACAGGAACTGCTACTGGGCCTTTTTGCTTTTCTTTCTGTTTCTTTTTTTGTTCTTTAAGTTTCTTCTTTGCTTCACTGTATACATCTTTTGGGGATGGAACTTTGAACTGTACAATTAGCATCTAAATCAGCTGCCCTTTCAAATTGCTAAACCGTTATCTTAATTCGCCAAAAAGTACATGTCTTCTATTCTCAAACTACCATGTAAACGCAATTTTTTCAAGAAATCCCCTTTATCTACCTTTTAAGTAACTACTTGATCTACCAGCAATAATCTATCTAGTACCGTCCATTTCTTCTTATTTCTTGATTTCAAACCGAATTTTCACTTACACACATTTTGTCCTATAATAACAATTAAAGCCTTCAGTTATCTATAATTGAAGTATTCAAGCAACTATTTATTTAAGGAGACCTTACATATTATGTTTCATAACGATGGATCACTCACTGTTTGTGGTGACATTACTTTTCTGATCATTTCTATTTTGATCAATTCGTTTGGCAATGCTCTAACAGTGGTTTTAAACCTGGGGAGTGCTTTATGGACGGCTTCATCCGTTAATTTATCGCACTTTTTTAACTATAGTTTAACTGGTGTTTTATTTTGGGAAGGTGTTGCCGTTGTTTTATCCAACGCCTTGATATTAGGTAAATTTGATATTCGCCGAATTTTTGGCAATTTTGTATTCATGATACCTTTTAGTTATTTAGTGGGTATGATCGCTGCTCAACTTTCAAAAACTGGACTAACAGAGCTTCCATTGACGATTAAGATCATCTTAGATCTCTGTGGTATTTTACTGATTGCCGCTGGGATCTCAATTTATCAACGTGTCAATTTGATCTTACATCCAAATGATGATTTTATGCAGATCATTCGTTTCAAATTTTTTCACGGTAACGCGGCCTTGGCACAAACTTGTTCCTTTTTGATACCAGTGATTTTAATAATTTTATGTACGATCGGAAACCATGATATTTGGGCAATTAATATTGGTACAGTTTTTTCCTTCTTGTTCCAGGGATTTTTTGTAGGACTCAGTGATAAATTTATTTTTCCTAAATTAAATCACCAAAATTTAGACCTTAACTAATAGCTAATAACAGTCATTGCTAGTTGTAGTTTGCATATCAAGTGATTTTAAACCGCAAATACCATATAATTAATATTAACGTTAAAAGGAGATGAACATTGTTGGAAAAAGGATTTTATTGTCTACTTGATGAATGTGAACAGTTAATGGTAAGGGTCACAAATTATTTCTTGCAAAACGACGTTGAACACCTAACCTTATTACACCTAAAAAAAGTACTTTCTGTTAGTACATATCAAGCAAAGCTCGCATGTGACCAGTTAACAGCGATCGCTGACAAAATTGATAATGACGAGGCCTTTGGCTTTTCATTTGATAAAGAAAATGGACTGACTTTCCACAATGTCACCACCCAGACGCTTGAATTATTGACTCTGATACTTGCATACAATTCTTTAAACATTCAGATCTTACTTAACGATGGTTTGGGCATTGGCGGTTCACGCGATACCTTTTTAAAAAAGGCTGGCATTAGTCAGTCAACTTATTATCGTTGTAAGAAAAAAATGTTTCGCGATCTGCAAGAAGAATTTCCCGACCAAAAAATGACCAACGAGATCGAAAACCGTGCTTTGTTACAGCATATTACTTTTTTCTTTTTCGGCAGCGATCAGTTTCCAATGATAAACCTTAGTAAACAATTGCATAATACACTTAACTTTTTAATTTTTAACTGGCAACTTGATCCGACCTACACCGAAAAAAAAGAACTCGCACACTTTGTGGCAGTGCAATTATTAAGGATCAAAAATAAGCAGCGGATCTTAACTGAAGAAGACGATCTCTTGACCCATCCTTTTGGGAAACATTTTGAAAGGACCCAAGAATATCTAATGAGAAATCTGGGATTAACTGAAAAACAAGCTTACCATGAAGCTCTCTTCTTTAATGCCTATATTATTATTTATGATGGCTCGCCTTTATCGAAGCAGTCTTTACTCAAACGTAAAAAAGAAATTGACCGCCTGACAAATCAACAGCTTACGATCATTGAAAATAATTTGAACGTCCATGATTGCCGTCGCGAATTTCCCAATTTCGTAAAAGAATTAACCAAACTCAATACACAGACTCTGTCACCATTTTTCTTTATCAATAGCTACCTAGACCATCAAACGACATTTGAGGTCATGAGATCATATCCAATGACAGAAAACTTAGCTCATAAATTTATTAACTTACGAAAGCAAATTAAATTACCATTTCTTTCAGAATATTCGGCTCTTCAACTTTTGTACCAATACTCAATTTTAATCGTGACTGATCTGCCTGCTGATGTGATCGATGATCAACTTCACATCGTCGCAGACTTTTCACTCGGTCGGATCTACAGTCAGTTTATTCAACAACAACTCTCACGTTTGGTCAACGCCAATATTGTGATCGACCCTAAAATAAACCGACAGACTGATCTGTTTATCTCTGATAAATTTAATGCAGGTATTAAAATTAAACAAATTACTTGGAACTGCCCACCAACTAAACAAGATTGGCAAAAGTTAAGATCAACGATCGTTGACATGCATACCAAAAAGATAAATTAATTTAAAAAAATAAGAGGAGTTCACGTATGATCGTGGCTCCTCTTATTTACCCCTAAAACAAAACCTGTGTAATTTAAAAATAACAAATTACTTATGTGCTATCAGTTATAATAACTAGCAAAGTTCTGCTTAAAATTGACCCTATGGCCTTGCGCAATATTTCTTAATATGTATGACAGTTACACATAAATGCATTTCCTGCTACACTTCCATTATACCGGACTAAAAATGTTATTTATTTTTCCTAAAGTTTTTTATTCTTAAATATTTGGCTTTTATTATAAAAAAACGAAAATTTTTCTGGTAATAGTTGTGTACAACTTGTTTCTTACATGATACTGCTAACAAAAAAACTCCCCCAAACCCCAAAGAGTTTTAAAGAGAGCTGATTCAATAATTAATTTTTAGTCACGATCGTGTCCGCCGAATAACAGTACTAAACGTAATAGTTGTAAGAAAGTCGACAATGCCGCTGCGACATAAGTCAAGGCTGCCGCCGTTAAAACTTTGCGAACCATCACAACTTCCTCTTGTGTCAGTAATCCACCATCTGACAAGATATGGATGGCGCGTGCTGACGCATTAAATTCAACTGGTAGGGTGACTAATTGAAATAATAAAGCAAACGAAAATAAGAAGATCCCGATATGGATCAAGGTTTGGTTAAAGCCCAAAATTATCCCAATTAAAATGAGAGGCATCGATAACGAATTACCAAAATTTGCCACGGGCACTAAACTTGTCCTTAAACGCATTGGCCAATAATTATTGGCATCTTGTACTGCGTGGCCACATTCATGAGCTGCAACACCGATCGCCGCAACTGAATCAGAATTAGCTGAAGAATCAGACAAGTTCAAAGTCTTGTTTCCACCATTATAATTATCCGTTAGATCTCCACTGATCCGGTGGACTGAAACATCATTGATCAATGATTGCTGTAAAATATACTTGGCTGCATCAGTACCAGTGACACCCTGCTGTGAGCGATACTGATCAAACTTACGAAAAGTTGAGTTCACGTATCCTGAAGCAGCCAGTGAAAGTATGATCCCAACGATCACCAAAATATACGTTGGGTCAAAAAAACCAAAGTATGGCATTACTTTTTCACCTTTCCTTTGTAAAATAACACAAATTTTATTACTTAATAACTTACACTATCAGGTCTTTTTAAAACTAGCAATTGGTCATGACTTTAACAGCACAAATTTGACGATATATTAATTTTTAGCAAGTAATAACAGCTAAATAACCTTGCACATCAAAAATGCCTCCGTATCTTCACAAAGGCATTGCAATACTACTCAAATTTTGCTGGTCTTATTTCGCCCAATCTTCAACTGCTTCAACACTATAATTATCACTACCACTCAAAAGTTGTGAAACACAACATCTTTTCTCAGTTTCGCTAACCAATTTCTTAGCTGTTGGTAAATCAACTTGTGGTACGCAAATTTGCGCATGCACTAAAAATTCATAATGGGCTTTTTCGCCAATATAAGCAATCTTCGCTCTAACTTTGGCATGGTGTTCTAAATGGTGTTCTTTTTCCACAGCCTGCATAGTTGCCACTAAACAAGTACACAATGACATTCCCAATAACTGTTCTGGATTGGTACCTGGATGATCGTTTAGGGGACTGCTTGTTTTCAAATTAAGGCCTTCTGGCACATAAGCATGGCCTTCTAGTCCCTCTTCATTATATGTTTCAGTCGTAAATAAAGCCGTTTGCCAACGTGGGTCATTTTTCATAAATAAGCTCCCTCTTTCTTTTAAATAAAGCGCTTTACATACGTTAATTTTACCAAAATAATTGGCAAAAGTTTACTCTAAGCATTCAAGACATCAGAGTAAAGTTAAAAATAGCCCTAATAACCCTAAAACAAACAAGCAAATCAAATTAACTCTAATGAATACTTTGAAATAATCCTTACTAGGTGATTTAACTCGAGCATAATATTGTTTATACGCTAATAAATTAGCCAAAGAAGCGATCAGAGTTCCTAATCCACCAATGTTTACTCCTAAAAATAACGGATAAACATATTTGGTATAAGGACCTAGTAAAATTACTGCCGGCACATTGCTGATCAGTTGACTACTCAATAAGCCGCTCACATATGTCCCTAAAGATGTTGCACCTAGTCTCTGCATAAAATCATAGATCATTGGTGCTCGTCCAATATCACCGACAGCAATAAAAAACATAACAAAAGTCAACAACAAGCCATAATCGATCCGCTTAAAAATTTGCGGATCGACCAACAAAACTATAATGAAGGCTGCTAACAACATGACCGCACTTGGTAAAATAGAAAATATCCCTGCTAAAATGATCACCGTTGCAACCAAAGCTAAGGCCACCTTACCCCACTGTAATTTTAGAGTAGGAAGTTCAATATTTTGGACCCTGTCGCGCGGAAATTTTAGCGTAAATAACCACAGTATTAACAGACTAACGACCACTACTGGTACAGACATTCGAATAAAATCACCAAAGTTTAAGTTGAATTTATTCAACAAATATAAGTTCTGCGGGTTGCCAAAAGGAGTTACCATACTACCCAAATTAGCGGCCACGTTGACCAAGACCACCGGCAAAATGACGGGTAACTTCACTCTTTGTGCGACAATGATCAAAATTGGTGTTAGTGCGATAATTGCCGCGTCATTTGTCAAAAACATCGCTGCTATAAAAGACACGCCAACTAAAACTTGAACTAACGTCCGCTTAGTCCCTACTAATTTAACTAATAAGGAAGCACCATAACTCAGAACTTCCAGATGTTCATAAACTGCGATCAAAGATAATAAAGACGCTAAAGAAATAATTGTTTGCCAATCGATATCAACGAATTGCGGTCGACTGACAAACATGCTCAATAACGCTACTCCAGCCGATATTAAAAACATTTTGTCCGTCCCGATCTTTTTTAAAACACCGACCATTTTTTAATCTCCTATTTTCTTATTCAGATTATACAAACCAAGACTTCTAACTGATCAAGCACAGATTTTTTCTAGCCTGAAAGCTATATAATGTTCACATTTAATATTGTTAACTTATCCGTCTTTGCTTCACCTTGTACGAAAAAAAACCCCGAGAGTTTTCACTTTCGAGGCAATATCGTGCTTGATCACAAAGTATTATTCAGCAGCATTTTGAGCAGCGTCTTTAACATCTTGTGCTTTGTCTTCTACGGCGCTTTTAGCTTCTTTAGCAGCACCTTCGACCTTATCTTCTGTGTCTCCAGTTAAGCTACCCTTGGCTTGTTGTACCTTGCCAACAACTTCGTCACTAGCATGTTCCAAACGTTCTCTTAATTCTTCGACAGTATCTTCATCTTTTAATAATAAATAACCAAGAACTGCGTTAGCTGTCAAACTAACTCCTAATAAGAATTTTTGCATCCTCATGCACCTCCATAGTTTTAATACTAAGTAAATTATACACTATCGATCAATAAAATGTAATCCATAACACTTAAGAACGTCCATATCTAACTGATTTTTTCTATTTAACTAGATAAAAAATGCAGGAAACTTAAAGAAAGCCTCCCACATCTTTTTAATAAAGAAGGCTTCCCCTCTTTATTACGCAGACAAGAAATTGTCCTAGTCCTTTTTACTTGCCGCATAGCAAGCATATATAGAAAGAACAATTGCTACAATAGAAAGCCAAAAAGCCCATGTTGCCATAATCATTCATCTCCTTATATTGGACTACGGGTTCATAATAACACTTAAAAGATAAAAAGTTAATATTTTTATATATAATTTTAAATCGTTTACTACAAACTTCACAAATAACGTATACACATGACATTTATTAACATAATTTCAGAAAATCAGCTAAATTTTATTGAAACTATATGAAAACAGGTGTATTCTATTTATCGCTGACATTTCGTACTAGAAATGTTCGTATTAAAATGAATCGGATACAATTAAAAATAAAGAGGTCAATATGGAAATAAATGAAAATTCACGTCACATCGCTTATTTATTAAGAGCTACGCGCCAACAAACTCGAAAAATATTCTACACGCAAGCTATGAAACACGATTTAACTGAATCATGGTGTTTGGTCCTAGGAGTTTTACACCGTAACGAAAATTTATCGTTAGGTCAGCTAGCTAAACAGATCCATGTCGGTAACAGCACAACTTCTGGGATCATCGACCGAATGGCTGCTACTGATTTAGTAACTAAGACCCGACCAAAAGATAATCAGCGAACTGTCTTGATCTCTTTAACTGAAAAAGGAAAACAAAAATATGAAGTAATTGAACAAGACTATTGGAAAGTCTTAGCCCCCTTATCTGATTTTCCAGATGACAAAGTTGAACAAGTTATCTCAACCTTAACCGAACTTGAAACAAAATTAGAGGAGATAAGTAACAATGGCAAGTAATGATATAGATGAAAAAACACAACGACAAAATAATAAAAAAATGATGCCCGTCTTAGTGATCGGGACTTTCTTGGGTTTTTTAAATCAAACGTTAATGAACGTCGCTTTACCAAAAATCATGCAGACTTTCTCGATCACAGCAGCCCAAGGACAATGGTTGTCAAATGGTTATATGTTGGTTAATGGCGTTATGGTCCCCTTGACCGCTTTTTTGATCCAACGTTTTTCAACACGACAACTCTATTTGTCTGCCATGTCTATTTTTGCAGTGGGAACTATTATTGGCGGGATCGCACCAACCTATTCGATTTTAATTTTAGGACGGATGGTGCAGGCTGCGGGTGCTGGAATCATTGCTCCTTTAATGAACGTCTCGATCATGGATATGTACCCGTTAAATGAACGCGGTAAAGCCATGGGTTGGGTCGGACTAGCACTAAACTTTGCTCCCGCGATGGGGCCGACCTTATCAGGTTACCTCGTACAAAATCTGAGTTGGCGTTACCTATTCTTCCTAGTAGCCCCACTGATCATTTTAGATATCATTTTTGCCGCCAAAGTTTTACGTAATTTAACTGAATCACAGAAATTACCACTTAACTGGGGTGGTGTGATCCTTTCAAGTGTTGGCCTAGGATCATTATTACTTGGCTTTAGTAACGCTGGTGATTACGGGATCGCTTCGATGAATGTTTTAGGCTATGTCATTATCGGCCTTGCAGTTGTGGCATTATTTGTTTATCAACAGGTCCATTCAAAAGTTAAATTACTCAATTTTAACGTATTCAAATATCATAACTTCAACGTTTCTGTCATGATCAATATCTTCTTGATGATGGCACAATATGGTGGAATGTTATTATTACCCTTATATATGCAAAACATTCGTGGTTATAACGCCATGATCTCTGGACTAGCACTTCTGCCTGGTGCTTTAGTTACAGCTGTGATGTCACCGATCAGTGGTAATTTATATGACCGCTACGGTGCCAAATACATGTCTTTAGTCGGAACGATCATTTTGTTTTTGGGTACTATTATGTTAAGTCGTGTATCGATGACGACAACATTTTTCTGGGTCGCTTTATCACAAGCCGTAAGACAATTAGGATTATCTTTAGTTATCATGCCGATTCAAACAGAGTCACTTAACTCTTTACCACCGCAGATCATCCCAGACGGTTCTGCCATGTACACCACGATCCGTCAGGTGGCTGGTTCATTTGGAACGGCCGTCTTGATCGGTATTATGAGTATCATTCAAAAACACAAAGTTGCTGCTTTAGCAGTTCATCATTCAATGAACTTTGCAAAAGAAAATGGCGCTCTACAAGCAACAAGATCTACTTACCTGATTGCCGCCGCCTGTGTGGTCGTTAGTTGTTTATTAACATTAAAGTTCAACCAACGTAAAACAGTGTGATGATTATCTTTAATTTGAAACACTAAGATCAACAAAGTATGTGTCAGAAATTAAAATGTAGGAATTAATTTTCCAAAGTAAGTCATAAAAAATGGAGAGAGTGAGACAAAAGATGTTTTGAAGCCGACTTGTAACGATGATTGCGTTATTTTGGGGCGTAGCAAAGCGAAGAACCAGAATAACGCAATCGTTGTTACATTGAGGCTTCAATCTTTTGGAACACGTTTAAGGGCCTTCGATTTACCCCATTAAATGGGATAGATCGAAGACCCTTTTAGGATCCGGACAGCTAGGTATGTTCCAGCCCCTACATTTTTCTTATTTCAACAAATAGATATACAAGTGATCTGCTGAGATCCCAATACTAAAGGAAACACCATTAGAATGAATCGTCTTAGCTGTTGTCTTTGTCGATTTATCTGTATCCATCTGTTTTTTAAACTGTTTTAAAACATCTTTGGGCTCTGCACCAACCGCTGATGCAACCGTGGAGAATTTCATAATAAACTCTTGTGCTTGATCTTTATCTTTCATAGTTTTCACGGGCACGATCACAGCTAACGCGTTGACTTTCTCATCACTCACGTTTGCACGTAATTGAAAGTTCTTCTTACTTTGCAGATCATGGATCCCATTTTTGGCTTTGTCAGGCAACTGTTCATCTTTAGTCGTTGTTTGAGCCCTCTTTAATTTAGGTGCCAAAGTTTCTTGCTGTTGTTTCAAGTCTTTTGCATCTTGTTTTAACTGTTGACCAGCTTGAGCTTGCTTTTTTAAATCAGCTGCTGCTTTTTGATCTTGGCTTTGGGCGACTGCTTTTTGGTCCGCAGCGACCTTAGATTCGATTTCTTTTTGCTTTTCTTTAAGTTGTTGGCCCTTTTTTTGCAAAGACATTGCAGCTTTTTGATCTTTAGCTGATAACTTGGTCATCACAAGTCCCTGGTCAAATTTTTGTTTAAGCTGAGTATATTCAGCTAAAGGCTTAGTTTTATCAACTTTAACTGTTTTCTTTTGTGTTCCCGCCGTCAAATGAACAGTCTGTTCTTTATTTTGAACTGGGATCATTATTGTATAAGCAGAGCTTTCTGGTTTAACAGTCTTCTTCTTGCCATCATCGATTTGATAAGCAACACGATCTTGATTAGTTTTTCCCTTGATCATAACTGCCAAACCATCTGCCTTTAAATGATGATCCGCAACTGAAAGCCTATCTTGGCCGCATCCTGTCAGAAGCAATGCCACAGACGCGAGCGCAATTACTAACCCACTAATTTTTTTCATAATGCACACTGCCTCCTAACTAAAATGACAAACCACTAGTAAACTGACTATTATACAAATCAGCATAAAAGCCGTCTAGTTTCAACAATTCATCATGTGTCCCAGTTTCAACGACTGAACCGTGGTTCATCACGATGATATTATCGGCATTTTGTATTGTGGACAAACGATGCGCAACCACGAAACTTGTCCGTCCTTTTAACAAACGTTCCATTGCATGTTGAATATGCAATTCTGTTCTTGTATCAACTGAACTAGTAGCTTCATCCAAAATCAAAATTTCTGGATCCGCTAAGAATGCGCGCGCAATCGTGATCAACTGACGTTGACCTTGAGACACATTCGAACCAGATTCGTTTAAGACCGTATCATAGCCATCTGGCAAACGACGAACAAAATTATCTACGTGAGCGGCCTTTGAAGCATTCATAATCTCTTCATCTGTGGCATCTTCACGCCCATATCTGATATTTTCGTAAATCGAACCAGAAAATAGCCATGTATCCTGCAAGACCATCGCAAAGTGTGAACGTAAGTCTTCACGGTCAATATCTCTGGTATCTACCCCGTTTAAGCGAATATTTCCGCCTTTAATATCATAAAATCGTTCTAGCAAGTTGATGATCGTTGTCTTACCTGCACCAGTTGGTCCAACGATCGCCACTTCTTGGCCCGGTTTGACCTCCAAATTATAGTCTGTCATCAATAAATCTTTGCCCTGGTAACCAAACTTAACGTGTTGTAATTCAATTAGGTTAGAAGTTGATTCAACCGGACGATCATCTTTAGTATCTTTCATTTCTTCTTCATCGATCACTTCGAAGATCCGTTCCGCAGAAGCAACTGTCATTTGAATCGTGTTCATCAAGTTAGCCATTTGTGAAATTGGCTGTGAGAACTGGTTCATATACTGTAAGAATGCTTGGATGTTACCTAAAGTCACAGTACCATTAGCAACTTGAACCCCACCAATGATCGCAACAAAAACATAGCCAATATTATTTAAGAAGATCATTAATGGCATTACGATCCCGGCTACAAACTGAGCTTTCCATGACGACTGGTAATAGTTGTTGTTTTCTTTTTGAAAAGCTTTGATGGTATCTGCCTGTTTGTTAAAGCTTTTTAAGACTTGTTGACCTGCAAAGTTTTCTTCGACCTGGTCGTTGATCAAGCCTAAACTTTTTTGTTGCGCAGCAAAGTACTTCTGTGACTTAGGAGCGACAAAACCAACTACAAGTAAACTAACGGGGATCGTGATCAAAGCGATCAGCGTTAACTTCCAACTGATCGAAAACATCATCCACAAAGTAGCCACAAATTGAACAATACTTGTTACAGCCTGGGTCAAATTTTGTTGCAAAATATTTGCCACATTATCCATATCATTAACAGCACGACTCATAATGTCACCATTACTATGTGTATCGTAATAATTGATCGGTAGACGTTCCATTTTTTGCTTTAAATCTTTGCGCATCTTATAGACCGTATTTTGAGAAATATAAGTCATGATCAGCTGTTGCATAAATGCAAAGACAGCTGCTGCCAAATACATCAAGATCACGATCACAATAATATGAATTATCTTGTCATAATTGATCGGTAAGCCATGAACGTTTATCCCGGCTTTTTGTTGAGAAGTACCTTTCATAACTCCCTTATAAATCTCGGTCGTCACTTCCCCCAAAACCTTAGGAGTCCTAGTCTGAAAAATCACACTGGCGATCGCAAAGGCCATGACGAAGATCAAGCCTACTATTCGATTGGACATATAGCTTAATAAACGACGTGTAGTTTTCCAAAAGTTTTTTGGCTTACGCCGGCGTTCAACTGAATGTGCTTTTTGGGCCATTATACTTCATCCCCCTTTTTGATTTGTGAGTTAATGATTTCTTGGTAGATCTCATTATTCTTCTTTAATTCATTATGTGTACCTTGTCCAGTAACTTCACCTTCGTCTAAGACTAAAATGTTGTCGGCATCAGCCACCGTAGCGATCCGTTCAGCCACTATCACAATGATACTTTGTTGCATATGTTCATCATCTTGTAATGCCTGACGTAAAACCGCATCAGTCTTGAAGTCCAAGGCTGAAAATGAATCATCGAACACATAAACAGCTGCTTTCTTGACTAAAGCACGTGCGATCGTCAAACGCTGTCTTTGTCCACCAGAATAGTTATCACCATTTTGTTCAACATATTGGTCTAACCCAGCTGGATCTTCTTTTACAAAATCAGTAGCTTGGGCAATATCTAAAGCTTGCCAGATCTCTTCATCTGTCGCATCTGCTTTACCAAACTTCATGTTTTCTCGCAAACTTCCTCGAAATAAAACTGCTTTTTGTGGAACAAAAGAGATCATATCACGCAAGTCATTTAAACCATAGTGACGTATATCTTTCCCGTCTAATATTATTTCGCCTTTTTCTGTATCATAAAAACGAGGGATCAAGTTGACCAATGATGTTTTACCCGAACCAGTCCCACCAATGATACCGATCGTTTGCCCACTTTGAGATTTAAAATCAACATCAGTCAAGACCGGCTTTTCGGCATTTGCATACCGATAATCAACGTGGCTGAACTCTAATGTATGATTGCCCGGTGTTTTATCTGCCTGGACCGGCTTTTCATCTTCTTTAAGAGTCGACTTCAAATCAAAAACTTCTTGAATACGTTTAGCAGAAGCTTGTGCACGTGGGATCATAATGAAGACCATCGAAAGCATCATAAAACTAACTAAAATCTGTGCGGCGTATGCCATAAATGAAATTAAATTACCGACAGGCATTGCTTGGACACCGATCAATTTTGCACCGAACCACACGATCGCCACGTTAGTCCCACTAATGATCATCTGGATCACTGGAAACGAGAACGCCATAATAATGTTAACGTTGATCGCATTTCGCGTAAAATCCAGGTTGGCATCTTCGAAACGATCTTGCTCAAATTTGTCCCGACGGAAAGCACGAATAACACGAACACCCGTTAAACCTTCACGAAAAACTCGGTTCAAACGGTCAGTCTTAGTCTGCATGGCCTTAAACTTCGGCACAGCCAAATACAATAAGAAACCAACGAAAATCAGCATGATCGGTAAAACCACTAAGAAAACCAAAGTCAAGCGGTGGTTTTTGTTATAAGCTAAAAAACTAGCACCGATCAGCATAACTGGTGACATTAACATCATCCGTAACATCATCATGTACACATTTTGAATCTGGATCACATCGTTGGTCGTTCTTGTGATCATTGATGATGTTTCGATCTGGTCGTATTCATCATTTGACATGTTGATCACTTTGCTATAAATATCATTTCGCAAATTTGACCCAAGCTTCATCGAAGTTCTTGAAGCTAAAAAAACATTTCCTGCTGCTGCAAGGATCCCTATCAATGAAAAAACGATCATTTTCATTCCTACGCGCCATATGTAATCAATGTCGCCGTTAACGACCCCATTATTTACAATATCAGACGTTAAGCTAGGAATATTTAGGTTTGCCGTTACTTGAACGACCATAAAAAGTACTGCACCGATCACTGCCCAAATTGACATGCGACCTTTGGCGAGTTTAAACATCCATACTACCCCTTTCACTAATACCCATAAATTTATATCCTCTAATAAACTTGTTTTTATTCTTAGTCTAAAAAATCTGTTGGTTGATCTTTGTGTGTATTTTGTAATTTCTTGATCATTTCAAAGTGTTTTTGCGGATCATCATAGAAGCTTTCACTTTTATCTCCATTAGGCAACTCTTCTTGCATATTTTTGCTTAACTTCCGTAAAATACTAACAAATTGTTTCTTTTCTTCCTTAGTTAGTTGGTCAAACAAAGCAACATTATGCGCTTCAGTAACTTTGCAGGCCACCTCTTTTCCCTTATCTGTGAGATGGATCATCATGATCCGTCGATCTGATTGCGACGGATGTCGTTTGATCAATTCATTTTTTTCAAGTTTTACTAACAGTTCGCCTAGTGATTGTGGGCGAACCGCTAAAATGTATGTCAGGTCTTTTTGCGAAATATCTGGTTTCATCTTAAGTACAGACAAAATACGTCCCTGACCTTGCAAAAAATTACCGTATTTCCCTAAATTTTTATGATGCAGATCGATATATCTACGGAACAATTTATTAAAAATTAAAAATTGTTCGGTAATTTCATCCATTGGAAAAAAGCCTCCTTTATACCACAAGATAAAAAAGTGTCCCCATACTATAATTTCTACTAACACCATTCATTAACCACTATCACAGGCTAGTTAGCTAAATGAAAAAAATCTACCAACTTCAAAAAGCTCACAAAAATGAGAAGTTCTACTTTAGTCTGAAACACCATATATATTTACTTATTTAAAATCACTTTGAATATAATACAGGTACCTGAACAATATGTCAACCGCGATAAAAAATCAACTTTTTACTTTTTAATTAAAGACAAAAAAAGAGTTACCCAGACCACTTGGTCTAAGCAACTCGATTTTGTCTTTAGTTAAACTATTAGTTATTCATAACGTAAATAACTTACCGTTGTATTCTGGTATTCATCAAAACCATGTTGACCATCAGCGCCTCCCAAACCAGATTGACGCCAACCTGCATGGTAGCCTGTAATTGCTTCTTCAGCTTCACAATTGACATAAACTTCGCCAATATCCAAACGATTACTGAATTCCATCGATTCTTTCAAATCTTCAGTATATACATATGAAGAAAGACCATATGGAGAATCATTAGCCTTATCGATAGCTTCATCAACTGTTTCAAACTTAGCGATAGGCAATACAGGACCAAATATCTCATCTCGCATGATCGGTGAATCATCATCTACATTAACGATCACTGTTGGTTCGAAGAAGTTCCCATCACTTTCAATGATGTGACCACCAGTCAAGACCTTAGCACCAGCGGCAACTGCATCTTTAACCTTCTGATTGATCGACTGTAATTGTGTTTGGTTAATAATTGGACCCATATCAGTATTTTCATTTGTTGGGTCGCCTGCTACAACTTTGCTCATTGCATCAGTGACCTTTTTGACAAATTCATCATAAACACCACTTTGGACATAGATCCGCTCAGGACATGTGCAGACTTGACCACTGTTTTTGATCCGCGCCATCACAATATATTTAACTGCCTTATCAATATCAGCTTTATTTGTCACGATCGCAGGAGCCTTACCACCTAACTCAAGGTTAACTTTCTTCACGTTATTTGCGGCAGCTTCCATGACAGATTTACCAGCCCTAGTACTACCAGTAATAGAAACTAAGCTGATCTTATCATTTTTAGACAATAAATTACCGATCGTAGAACCTGGACCACTGATGATCTGCACTAAACCAGCTGGGATATCAGTTTTTTGAATCAATTCAGCGATCTTAAATGTGCCAAATGGTGTTTCACCACTCGGTTTGACAACGATCGAACAGCCAGTAACTAAGGCTGGGATCATCTTACGCATTAAAATGAAAATCGGTGCATTCCATGGAATGATCCCAGCTGTCACACCGATCGGTTTTTTGATCAACATGATAGTTTCATGATCGACCTGATTTTGTAAAACTTCACCTTTATCTGATTGTGCTAAACCAGTCATATACTTAATATAATTGATCGAACCTTCAACTTCACCCAAAGCTGCAGAGTAAACCTTACCTTGTTCTTGTTGATATATTTTAGCAATTTCTTCTTTATTTTCTGCTAATTGATCCGCCAATTGTAAAACGATAGCAGCACGCTTGACCCGATTGACTTGGGCCCATTTTTTCTGCGCTTTTACGGCACCTGCCACGGCTTGATCAACATCTTGTTCATCACCTTTGGCAACTTCACCGATTCGCGAATTATCGGCTGGGTTCAAAACTTCAATGGCTTCCTTTGAGTTACTTTCAACAAATTCACCATTAATAAATTGTTTTAACATCCTCAAAATTCCTCCTTTGAAAAACACTAGCCTACAAACGATCTTTTCACTATTTTATTTTGTAAGAAACAATAAAACTATCAGTTTTATCTACTGATTAATTTCTAATAAATATACATAATTGTCAAACAAAACGCTGTTTATCCAAAACTTATATTTAAAAGCTTTGTTTTTAGTACCTGGGACATAACTAGCTGTGTGCTTCTATAAGGCCATCGATTTAACCCATTCAATGGGATAGAACAACGGGCCTTTAAACGTGTTCCAAAACTGTCTTATTAAAAGAGAGCCTTGGCGAGAACATAGATCACTGGTAGTACTAAAATAAATAAAACTGTCGTCAAAACAACCAGATCATTACCTAACTTGGCATTAGCTTTTTTCTGATCAGCTAAAACAGGCTAGATCGCCATCGTTGGAGTAGCTGATTGTACTAACCAGACCTGGCTATCGATCGGTGTAATTAACCCTGGAAAGATCTGCTTAGTCACCACAATTGTTAGATACATCAATAACGGACCTAAAATAAAGCGCCCCAAGATCCCTAAAATCTTAGCGGTAGAAAGTCGTAAGCTTTTCATCAATCCTGCACTATACAACATCATTCCACTATACAACAAGGCTAGCGGTGTCACCAAAGCTCCTAACAATTGCGTGGTATTCATGACAAATAATGGCATCTTTACTCCTAGTGCGACCACTATAAAACTCACCAAAAAAGCTAACAAAGGCGGTGATTTGAGCAATGACAGCAAATTAAACTTTTCTACTTCACGATTTTCTAATTGGCGATCATTTGGTTCGATCAAATATTGGCCAAATGCCCAAACAGAAACATTGTTCGTCAAAAAGTAGGCTAAAAAGCTAGCTAGACCTGCTTGACCGAATAAAATATTGTTGATAGCCAATCCAATAAAAGTCGTATTCGGATTAACACTAGCATTAATGAATACACCACGATCGCCATCCTTAAATACTGGTAATTTGGAAATCAGCCAGCAAACAAAATAAGTTAATAATGTAGCTATGATCGGAACTAATACTTTTTGAAATAAAGTTAACAGTCCACCTCGGTTTATATTTGTTAAAACAGAATAAAAAATAATGGCCGGTAAACTGATCAAAGTGATCACTTTAGACACATCGAGTGAAAAATAATCCGTAACCACGTTTGTTCTCATTAACGAGAAACCAACCAACATAATGATCAATAATACAATAACGCTTTGTAAAGCTTGAATGATCAATGACAAAACTCTCTTCCACTTTCTTACTACCGAAATAATTTTCGTTTCTTAGATTAAACCAAATTATTTTCATCTTCAATACCGAACGGCCAAACTTATTTTTAATCAGTCTTGATCATTTTTCACAAACCATGATCGCTATTCTGTATTGAAACAAATAAATAGCTAACCAACTACGAATATGCTATATTTAAGTACGGTAAACGCATTCATAAAAGCGAAAACTCAATTAAATTACAGTAACATTTTCAAATTTGATTCATTTTTAATTCACACAAGGAGTGACTATAATGGCAAACGCTATTCAAAATATCAATAATATGGAAAAAGAACTTGAGCGTGTTCAAAATAAACTAGAAGCATTAACAAATTCTTTAAAATTTGAACAACGGACTTTAACCGCTCCTTTACAAAAAATTACTGATGATCTTGATTCAATGTTAGATCTGGAGTACGATGCCTTGTTGCTCAAACAGGGCGACTATTCAACGGCGATCAATGATCTCACTTTCACCGATCAATTCTTAGACCTAATCATCTCACATCTCATGCATATCCAGAAAAATAAAAAAGTTAAACTTACCCGTAAACAAGATGATGATATCAGTAACATCAACCAACATTTAATGCACATTCAAGGCTCATTGATGATCGTTTTAAATTCATTTAGTACAGACAATGAGAAGTGAGCAAGATATTCTTTCAAAAAAACGTTTTATTCCTTAACAAATGTGAATTTTTTAATTGGTATAGCAGTTAAAATTCACTTAAATTCCTATATATTCAACGATACCCGTTTTTTTCAAAAAATATGTATTTGTGAAAAAATCAGGGTTATTTTTTTGCATTTATTAAATTACGTGTTATATTAGTAAAAGAAAGCGGTTTATTAATAACTGCTAAAATTTAAGGAGTGAGAATTTTATGGCTTATAAAACAACTTATCCTTATACAGGAGAAGTACTTCAACAATATGATAATGCAACCGACAAAGATTTAGAACAAGCTTTAACGATCGGTCACAAATTATATAAAACTTGGCGCGACGAACCCGTTTCTGATCGTGCTAAACAATTGCAGCAGATCGCAGATTTAATGAAAGAAAGAAAAGACGACCTTGCTAAAGCAATGACCTATGACATGGGTAAACTTTTAACTGAAGCACAAGGTGAAGTCGATCTCTGCGTTTCCATTGTGGAATATTATGCTAAAAACGGCGAAAAATTCATGGAATCTGTTCCGGTGGAAAGTCCGGCTGGCCGTGCTTATTACGCTAAACAAGCTACCGGTGTGATCGTTGCAGTCGAACCATGGAACTTTCCATTGTATCAAGTTGTACGTGTCTTTGCCCCAAACTTTGTCGTTGGTAACCCAATGATCTTAAAACATGCATCGATCTGCCCAACTTCTGCGCAAATGTTTGCCGATCTAGTGATCGATGCCGGTGCTCCTAAAGGTGCATTGAGCAATCTCTTTATCAGTTATGACTTAGTTGCCAAAGCGATCCATGATCCACGTGTAGCTGGTGTATGTTTAACTGGTTCTGAACGTGGTGGCGCTTCAGTTGCCAAAGAAGCTGGGGATGCTTTGAAGAAATCAACACTTGAACTCGGTGGTAATGACGCCTTTATCGTCTTAGATGACGCTGATTTTGACGAAGTAAAAAAAGTTTCTCCAGGCGCACGTTTATATAATGCTGGTCAGGTCTGCACATCATCCAAACGTTTTATCGTCATGGCTGATAAGTTTGACGAATTCGTTGACAATTTAAAGGAAGCTTTTTCTAGCGCAAAAATTGGCGATCCAATGGATCCAGAAACCGTTGTTGCCCCACTTTCTTCTAAGAGCGCACAAGAAAAATTACAAAAACAAGTTGATTCCGCTATTGAAGGAGGCGCCACACTTGTTTATGGTAATGAACCAATTGACAGTAAAGGATTCTTCTTTCAGCCAACGATCTTAACTGGTATCGATAAAGATAACCCAGTTTATAACCAAGAAATGTTTGGACCAGTTGCTGTCGTTTATAAAGTTAATTCTGAACAAGAAGCGATCGACCTGGCAAATGATTCCAGCTACGGCTTAGGTAATACTATTTTCTCTGCTAACCGTGAACATGCACAACAGGTAGCAGAAAAAATCGAAACTGGTATGTCATTTATCAATTCCGGTTGGGCTTCATTACCAGAATTACCATTTGGTGGTGTCAAAAATTCTGGTTACGGTCGTGAATTAAGCGAACTTGGCTTTGACGCTTTTGTTAACCAACACTTAGTTTTTGAACCTACTAACTAAATAATTAGAATCAGTTAATTCAGCTTCTTGATTTTAACAAACAAAACTAATCATTTTTTCGGGAGAATGAAACAAAACTAGCTGTCCAATCCTAAAAGGGCCGTCGATTTATCACATTAAATTGGGTTAAATCGACGGCCCTTAAATGTGTTCCAAAAGATTGAAGCCTTACTGTAACAACGATTGCGTTATTCTGGTCCTTCGCTTCGCTACGACCCAAAATAACGCAATCATCGTTACAAATCGGCTTCAAACCATCTTTTGTCTCACTTTCTTTATTTCTTATTTTCTTTGTATAACTTAAGTCATATTGCTTTACCACAATGTATTCTCGACTGAGCGTCATCCATATATAAATGATAATGTACTAATTTTTCTAATTTGTGTCTTATTTTTTGTCATTTTTTCTAACATAGAATATAATTTAAGAAACGGTTTTATTTTAAAGAAAAGGAAGATGGCTATGACAGCTAAAAAGACTGTGTCTATTGCAGCCACTTTGATCACTCTGGGCTTAACATTGATTGCCTGTAGTTCAAAGTCTGGCAGCAATTCTGACGACAAGCAAGTGCTCAATTGGAGTGAGGCAACTGAACTTTCATCCATAGATCCTTCTAAAGCAACCGATTCTGAAAGTTTCGACATGTTAGGTAATTCCATGGAAGGACTCTACCGTCTAGGCAAAAATTCAAAAATCGAACCAGGGATCGCTTCATCTACTAAAGTTAGCAAAGACAAGCTACATTATACTTTCACCTTACGTAAAGGTGCTAAATGGAGCAATGGTGATGAAGTGACTGCCAAAGATTTCGTTTATTCGTGGAAACGAACGATCGACCCTAAAACTGGTTCTTCTTATTCATACTTATTCGATGGAGTTGCCAACGCTAATGAAATTATTAATGGCAAAAAAGCCCCTTCTACATTAGGGGTCAAAGCAGATGGCAAATATAAGTTAAACGTCACTTTGGACAAACAAGTTCCTTATTTTAAATTGCTGATGGGCTTTCCAGTTTTCTTCCCACAAAATCAAAAAGTAGTTAATAAATATGGCTCCAAGTACGGAACGGAATCCAAGTATATGGTTTATAATGGCCCTTTTGTTATGACAAATTGGACAGGCTCTAATTTAAGTTGGAAGTTTAAAAAGAATACTGATTACTGGGATAAGAAAAATGTTAAATTATCTGGTATTAATTTCAAAGTTAACAAGAGTCCAGCGACTGCCTATAATCTCTACCAATCTGGTAAAAGCGACATGTCTCAGTTAAGTACAGAACAAGCACGACAATTAAGTAAAAAGCCCGGCTTTACCGTTGAAAAAAGTGGTCAAATGACTTATCTCGAATTCAACCAAAAACAGCCAGCTTTTAAAAATGCTAAAATTCGTCAAGCAATTTCTTTAGCCATCAATCGTAAACAACTAGCGGGTAAGATCATGGGTGAGGGAACAGAATTGCCTACCGGCATCGTGCCGAACGGACTGGCTGAAAATAATGGAACTGACTTTTCTAAAGAAGCCAAAACTAACGATCTGCGCCATGATGATGCAAAAGCTCAACGTTTATTTACCGAAGGGCTAAATGAGATCGGTCAAGACAAACTACGCTTTACCTTACTAGGAGCGGATACAGATCAAAGCAAAGACGTCACGGCTTACATTCAAAGCCAGCTTGAACAACACTTAGGCTCAGATAAGATCCGAGTCGACGTTTCAAATGTGCCGTTGAAGACCCGTCTTTCCCGTTCTCGTGAAGGAAACTTCGATGTCGTCGCTGCCAACTGGGTCGCCGATTATTCTGACCCGATCTCCTTTATGGAACTCTTCACTACGGGCAATGAGTACAATGACGGCTCTTGGAGCAACGCAGAATATGATCGATTGATCAAAGCTGCAAAAACAACCGATGCTGCCAACAAAGATAAGCGCTGGGAAGACATGATCCAAGCTTCTAAAATTTTAAGTCAAGACATGGGTGTTTCTCCACTGTATCAACAAAATTCGCCTGAAATGATCCGGCCAAAAGTCAAAGGATTGATCGTCAATTCAGCCGGCGTCATGTATAATTACAAACACGTTCATCTAACAGACTAATAAATAGGAATTAGGAGAGTGAGACAAAAGATGTTTTGAGGCCGATTTGTAACGACAATTGCGTTGTTTTGGGTCGTAGCAAAGCGGAGAACCAAAATAACCCAATCGTCCTTACAGTAAGGCTTAAATCTTTTGGAACACGTTTAAGGGGCCGTCGATTTAACCCATTTAATGGGATAGATCGACGGCCCCTTTTAGAATCACACAGCTAGTTTTGTCCCAGCTCCATTTTCTATGGTCATAAAAACACTTTGGCGAAAATTTCCATTCTCATATTGATAAATACTACATGCGGTTACTTTCTTGTAAAAAACGATCCTCGATCTGGCCTTGCAACTCTCTAAGCTCGTTTTCTGCATCACTTTTTTCCTGGTCAGCGTTGTAACGCCTGATCTGACCCATTAAATTACTAAAATCCAACAATGATAAAGAATATGTCCGGTCAGCCGTTTTTTGATCTTCGTGATACTTTTTCAAAATTTTTCGTTTAGGTCCTACATATAGATCATAATCTTGAAATTGTGCAATCAAGTCATTTTTTGACAAAATAACTACCTCCTCTATTTCCAGTATAGTCCTTTTATGCAAGACTTTTCAAAGTATTGGACCCGTTTTCCCGATTTGCAAAAAAAGCACCAGCCTTTTGGACTGACAACTTTTTAATGATCAATAAAAAGGTTTGATACTACTAGTGTAAAAATTGTTGATTGATATAGCGCTTAATTATTGCCTTTTTTTCTGGTTCAGCATTTTTATACTGGCTAATATAATTTTTCAAGTAAGCCATCATCTCTGGTGAAAATTTGTATCTTTTATCTTCCAGATCATATTTAGCTACCATATCCATACTGTACCTTTGCACCACATTATCATGCTCATCGGCATACAAAGCGAAGTCAGGAAAATCAACTAATAACTTATAACCGATGATCTCATTGTCTAAGTCATGCGTCATTTGCTCAACTCCTTTGCGGTATGGCGCATCATTTTTTATTTGGTTGGTGTGATTTAATAAAATCACGTTTTAAAATCCCCATAAAGTAACTATCACGATAAGTCCCGCGTGCATAGAATTGCTCTTTCATGGTTCCTTCTAATTGGAAACCTAACTTTTTATAAACATGGATCGCTGGTTGGTTAACGGTATCGACATATAAAAACACCTTATGCATATTTAAGATGTAAAAAGCATGCTCTAATGCACTTTCCATCGCCTTTTGTGCTATTTTTCTGCCGCGAAATTTACTTAACACGATCACCTGGATCTCGCAAGTTCGTGGTATGTAGTCGATGTCCACTAACTCAACGACTCCAGCAAATTCGCCCGCTTCTTCGATCACAAAGCGCCGTTCATGTTTATCATGAATATGTCTATTATATAATTCCTCTAACTCAGCATAAGATTCGTATGGTTCTGCAAACCAATAAGCCATCGTATCTTGTTCATTGTGCACACTGTGGACGTCTTTAAGATCCTGACGTTCTAAAGGCCTGATCAACAAACTAATTCCCCCTCTTTTCTTTAATTTTACCAAAGGTCGAATATATCACAAAGAAAATGAGCTAATATTACTATTATTTTAATCTCTCAAAAATATGTAGACGCAAAAAAGAGCCGGATCTGACCGACTCTTTTTCACTCTGTTCTTTCAGTCACTAGCTACTTATTAGCCAATTTCAATTTTATGACCTGTTTCTTTTTTTTCGGCTTTTGGCAAATCAATTGTCAATACTCCATCTTCTGCTTTAGCAGAGATCTTATCAGCTGAAACATCTGGCAAACGGTAATTACGGACATATTCACCATATGAGCGCTCGCTAGCGATCACGTTATCTTGTTCGTCTTTTTGGTCAAGTGTTGAATCTCTCTTTGCTTTAATGCTTAAAACATCTTGATCATAGGAAAGATCAATGTTGTCTTTATCAACACCAGGTATATCTACTGTGACCTGATAGCCATCATCTGTTTTTATGACATCACTTTTCATGTTATTTGATGAATCCATAGTAAAGAACGGTTCACCAAAGTCTTCGAAAAATCCATCACCAATGTGCATCAATTGATTCAAGTTATTTGCTAATTCATTCATATTATTTAGTTCCCCTTTCCTTCTTTACATTTTATATATTACACTTTTGGTCAAAGATAGTCAAATTTTATTAACGAGAGATAAAATGCCTCTAAATCATTGACATAAAAGGAATTTAACCGTGAAATTTAGTAACTTAATCAAAAATTAGTCAAAAAAAGTCAAACTTTTTTCAAAATAAAAAAGCCCGTTCAACCGGAAATATATTTTTCCAGGATCGATAGGCTTTTAGTTATTATTTAGTCACAATATTCTTTTTTCTACCAGCTAAAAATTCGGTCAGATTATTAACAGCGATCCCCAACAAGCGTGTCCTAGTTTCTTGTGGAGCCCAGGCAATATGTGGGGTAATATAACAATTATCAGCTTTTAGCAATGGACTGTCTGCGTTAAGGGGTTCATGTTGGGTCACATCAACAGCAGCTGCCGCAAGTTGCTTATTATCTAAAGCATCAGCTACGTCTTGTTCATTGATCAAACCACCACGAGCAGTATTGATCAAGATCGCAGTTTCCTTCATTTTTTGTAGAGATAAACTATTGATCATTTCTGTCGTGTCTGGAGTCTGTGGAACGTGAAGACTGACTACATCAGACTGGCTTAGTAGATCATCGAGGTTGACCTGTTGTAACCAATCGTATCCAACTTCTTTTGGACGATGGTTATAAAAGATCACATTCATGCCAAATGCATGACCAAGTTCAGCTACTTTTTGCGCGATCCTGCCGATACCAACTAACCCCAGTGTTTTTCCTTGCAATTCGATCAATGGCTTAGCAAAGAAACTAAAATCTGGGTTATTTGTCCATTCACCTTGGTGAACTAAATCATTATGCAAACCAACATGGCTAGTGATCTCCAACAATAATGCAAACGTAAACTGCGCAACAGCATTTGTTCCATAAGTAGGGATGTTAGTGACTGTCACGCCTGCTTCATTCGCAGCAGCGATATCGATCACATTATAACCAGTTGCTAAAACGCCAATATATTTTAAATTAGGCGCAGCGTTAATAACTTCCTTATCCAATGGTGTTTTATTTGTGAAAACGATCCTCGCATCACCGATCCGTTTTAAGATCTCTGTCTTATCGTCAAATGGAGTCCGGTCATAGATCTCACATTCTCCAACATCTTCCAAAGGTTGCCAGTCAATATCACCGGGATTTAAAGCATACCCGTCTAAAACAACGATTTTCATCATAAATCCTCCATTTTTAAAATCCAATATTCATTGAAAACATATTTCTATTCTACCAATGAAGGGACTTATTTTGTAGAAATTTGCTGTACTTTTTGTAACTGAAAAACATTCCTTGACTTGTACATAGAAAACCAGTACATTATATTTATAATTAACTAACAAATAGTAAGTAAAATAAAAATAAGGAGATTTTATAATGCCTGATAATGACCAACTAGTTTTTGGACTAGATACATTTGGGGATGTGCCTGATGACCCAAGCACTGATACACCTGTTTCCTATGCAGCTGCCTTGCAACAGATCATCAAAGAAGCTCAATTAGCAGATGATCTCGGTATCGATGTCATTGCTTTAGGCGAACATCACCGCCTCGAATATGCAATTTCAAGTCCAGATATTATGCTATCTGCAATTGCTTCTGTTACTAAAAAAATCAAGCTTAGTACTGGTGTAACAGTCCTCAGTTCAGACGACCCAGTCCGCGTCTATGAACGTTTCGCTACACTGGATAATATCTCGAATGGTCGTGCCCAAATTATGCTAGGACGAGGTTCATTTACCGAGTCCTTTCCACTTTTTGGCTATCATTTAGAAGACTACGATGCTTTATTTGAAGAAAAAATAGCTTTATTCAGTAAATTACGTGAGAGTGGATCGATCAACTGGCAGGGACATTTTACTCAAGACCTCAAAAACCAGGAAATCTACCCTAAAATCAATGGTCACCAGTTAGAAACATACGTGGGTGTTGGTGGGACGCCTGATTCGATCATCAGAGCTGCTTACTACGGCTTCCCCGTGATATTAGCGATTATTGGCGGAGATCCAGAACGTTTTAAGCCATACGTTGAACTTTACCAAAAAGCTACCGTACAATTTAAACAACCACAACAACCGTTAGGTATGCATTCTCACGGTGTGATCGCTGAGACAGACGAAAAAGCCCATAATATCGCGTGGAACTATTTGCGACGTTCAATGGACCGGATCGGTAATGATCGTGGCTGGGCACCGATGAATAAAGAGCGTTTTGATTTCGAAGTCGCCCGTGGCGCTTATTATGTTGGTACACCCGAACATGTTGCTCATAAAATTGCGCAGAAAATGACTAAAGTTGGTGTAAAACGCTTTGACTTTATTTACGGTGCTGGTGGCCAATATAGTACATTACGTGAAAAAACGATCGAATTATATGCAACAAAAGTCGTGCCACGAGTTAAGGAACTGATCAAAACAGGTGAATATAGTTATGAATAAACCTATTATTGGGATCTTAGGAGCAGGAAAATTAGGAACGACCTTAGCGAAATTAAGTACAAAAGCTGGTTATAAAACATTAATTGCCAGCTCAAAATCCGCCACACAGATTCAACTAACGATCAGTGTTTTAGCTCCCAAAGCAATTGCACTAAACGCAACCGAACTAAAGCATCAAGCTGATATTATCATTTTAGCTCTTCCACTCGGCAAATATCGTTCCATTGAAAAAGATAATTTACAGAAAAAAATAATTTTGGATGCTATGAATTATTGGTGGGAAGTTGATGGAAATAATAATATTTATAGTACAAAGAAACATTCTTCTTCTGAATTAATTCAACAATATTTACCAGAAAGCACAGTGATCAAAGCCTTAAACCACATGAGTTACCACGACTTACAAGAAGAAGCAGGTCAGGGAAAAGACGGCAAACGTAAGTCGATCATACTTGCTGGTGACGATCAAACAGCCATCTTAACAGCAGCTCAAATCGTCACTGACTTTGGATTTGATCCTTTGGTACTTAATTCGCTTTCTCAAGGGAAAATCTTAGAACCAGGAAGCCCTTTATTTGGGGCAGATGATACAAAAGAAAATCTACGGAAAATAGTTGTTCAAGAACTCAAAAAATTAACATAACAAAAAGACCGTTAACTATAAAAATTTGGTAGTTAACGGTTTTTTTAACTGGTTATTTTTTGTTCCTAAATCTTTTTTATTACACTAATCCTTGGACCATCATAGCTGTCGCAACCTTATTAAACCCTGCAATATTTGCACCCGCTTGGTAATTACCATCCATACCATATTCTTGGGCTGCTTTTTCTGATTTAGTAAAGATCTCATGCATGATCTGTGCTAACTTAGCGTCAACTTCTTCAAAGCTCCAAGATAAGCGTTCACTGTTTTGACTCATTTCAAGAGCTGAAACGGCAACACCTCCCGCATTAGCTGCTTTACCAGGTCCATAATAGATACCATGATCTTGATAAACCTTGATCGCTGCAGTCTGGCTTGGCATATTAGCACCTTCAGCAATATATCGAACACCATCTTTGACCAGTAGTTCAGCTTGTTTGGCGTTGATCTCATTTTGTGTAGCACATGGTAAGGCAATATCATAAGCGATATCATGATCCCAAACTGAACCTTCGAAGTATTGTGCCGAGTCAACTTGCTGCGCATATTCCTTGATCCGTCCACGCTCAACTTCTTTGATCTGTTGCACGATCTTATCATCGATCCCATTTGGATCATAAACATAGCCGTTTGAATCAGAAACTGTCAAAACAGTGGCACCTAGTTCATTAGCCTTTTGTAATGCATATAAAGCCACGTTACCAGAGCCTGAAATTTTGATTTTCTTATCTTTCAAACTATCATTATGTGCTTTTAACATTGATTGCGTATAATACAACAAACCATAACCAGTTGCCTCAGTCCGAGCGGCACTTCCTCCAAAGGTCAAGTTTTTCCCCGTTAAAACACCATTTTTAAATCCACACAAACGTTTGTAAGCACCAAATAAGTAGCCCACTTCACGACCACCAACACCAATATCTCCCGCTGGAACATCCAGGTCTGGTCCGATGTGACGTGCCAATTCTGTCATAAAGCTTTGGCAAAAGCGCATTACTTCGCTGTCTGATTTTCCCTTTGGGTCAAAGTCACTACCACCTTTACCCCCACCGATCGGTAAACCAGTCAAACTGTTTTTAAAGACTTGCTCAAAGCCCAAAAACTTGACTGTGCTTAAATTTACGCTGGGATGAAATCTCAAGCCACCTTTATATGGACCAATCGCCGAATTAAACTGCACCCGGTAACCGCGATTGACCTGAAAGTGCCCAGCATCGTCTTGCCAAGGTACACGAAATTCAATGACTCGCTCAGGTTCGACGATCCGCCCTAACAAATTAGCCTCAATATATTCTGGGTGCTTTTCTAAAACGGGTGTTAAAGAATCAAGTACCGTAAAGACTGCCTCTTGGAAGTCAGTTTGTTCCGGGTCACGTTGTTTGATCGTCTGTTTGACAGTTTCTACATAATCTTGCGCTTTTGTCATCTAATACCTTCCCTTCAAAATCACTAAGTTACACGTCTAATCTTAAACTCATTTATATTACATCATTTTCTAATAAAATAATAGTTAGTGTCAACTACTTTATGATAATTTTAGCCCATTTGGATGGAAAAAAGCCATAAAAATGAGAGCGGGACAAAAGTCGTTTTGAAGCCGGTATGTAACGTCGTTTACGCCATTTTTGACCGTAGCAAAGCGAAGGACAGGAATGGCGTAAATGGCATTACATTGAGGATTCAGACTTTTGAAACGCGTTTATGCTATAAAAATTACAAGCGATAATTTGATTATTTTTAGCAAAAAAAGAGACTGGGATATTGTTTTGTCCCAGCCTCTTTTTTGTATAATAAAACATACTCGGCGTTTAATAATAAAAAGCATTTAGCTTTAGAAACCTAAACCAGGTTTTTCTTTTAAAATAAAGCTATCACGATCCAATGCATATGGTACGTTATCAGCCGCATCTGCTGCCATGAAAACAGAATCCAAATCAGCGAATTTAACGTTTTGGTGGGCTGCCGCAAAAGCTGCCGCAGCTGCGATCCCACTAGCCGATTCGATCATACAACCGACCATGCAATTGATCCCATAGAGTTCGCAGAGCTGATTGATTTTTTCGGCCTGGCTTAAACCACCAGTTTTCATTAGTTTGATATTAATATAGTCACAGGCACCTTGTTGTAACAAATTTAAAGCATCTTGAGCAGAAAAGACACTTTCATCGGCCATGATAGGTATAGCAGAATTCTCAGTTACATGCTTTAGCCCCCTGATATCATAGGCTTTAACTGGCTGTTCAATAAAGTCGATCCGATCCGTTAAATTCTCTAATTGGCTGATCAACTGCAAACTTTCTTTAGCATTCCACGCCTGGTTAGCATCGATCCGCAAACGCGTGGCTTTTCTTGTCGCCTGCGCGATTTTTTGAATCTGGTCAACTTCTTTTGGAATATCTGTTCCACCGACTTTTATTTTTAATGATTTAAAACCCGCTGCTTGTTTTTCAAGAGCTTCTTTTACCATTGCTTCTGGTTGCCCAATACCGATCGTAAAGTCAGTTGCAACACTACTGCTAAAACCACCAAGATATTGATATAGTGGCACTTGAAAAAGTTGGGCTCTTAGGTCATACAAGGCGATCTCACATGCAGCTTTAGCGGGACCATTGCCTTTGATCGCGCTGTGTACTTGTCCTAGTAGAAATTCCCAACTACTAAGATCCTGCCCCAAAAGTCGTGGCTTTAAAACCTCTTTGAGTATTACCAAAGCAGAATCTAAGGTATCACCCGTGACAACTTCATTAGCTGTCGCAGCTCCATGACCTACTAAACCATTTTCCAGATTGATCGTCACACCGATCGCGGCGATTTCTTTGACCGTATGTTGTGCCGTAACGAATGAGTGTTTTAAGGGTGTATATGTCGTTTCACAAGTAATATCACTAATAGTTAATGCCATTATTTATAACTCCTTCTTTTTTATTTTCGCACATAATTTTAAGTTCAATTATAGCGTATATTCGTCAACAACTATAGCTCAAAGGCTTATCTGTTCTAGGATAAAACATTTAAACAAAAAGAGCTAGAACATAACTAACTGTGCGATCCTAAAAAAGCCGTCGATCTAACCCATTTAACTGGATAGATCGACGACCCTTAAACGTGTTCCAAAAAGATTGAAGTCCTACTGTAATAACACTCCTTATTTTGGTACTTTTCTTTGCTACTACCTAAAATAATGCGAGCGTCATTACAAAGCGGCTTCAAAACGCTTTTTGTTTCACTTTCTTCCTGCGATTATTTGATTGATCAAGCCTGACTTGGTGAAGTCGTTGCATCTGTCTGTGCTTCTTGATGTTCTGAAACAGCAGTTTGTGCGGCGATCCGACCAAAGGTAAAGATGTCAGCTAAGGAGTTACCACCTAAACGATTACCCGCATGCAAACCACCAGCAACTTCTCCGGCTGCGTACAAACCATCAATTTGTTTGCCAGCTGCATCTAAAACATGCGCACTTGAATCGATTTTCAAACCACCCATAGTGTGGTGCAAAGCTGGTTTACGTGGTGTTGCATAGAATGGTGCTTTTTCAACTTTCAAATCAAAGACATCTTTGCCAAATTCTGGATCTTTACCTGCATCAACGTAGGAATTATAATTCTCAATTGTTTTAACAAATTCGGCTGGATCAACTTTGATTTGTTTGGCCAAACCTTCCAAAGTATCATCTTTAAATAAAGTACCAGCTTCAACTTGTTCATCAATTTTTTCTTGACTCGTATTGTAAGCTGTTCCTTTAATATTTTCATCAGCGATCAAATAGAACAAACCACCATTATCGATCGCAGCTTGCGACAAAACGTCCCGACTTTCATATTCATCAACGAAACGGTCACCTTTATTATTGACCATCACAAAGTTTGCCGGTGGTACTTGTAAACCACTAAAGAGCTCACCTGTCACAGGATCAGAAACTGGCATCATCTGTGAAAAGCCCATACCAATTAAGTCAGCGCCAACATCTGTCCCTAACTTGATCCCATCGCCTGTAATTGCTGGTGAGTTGGAAGTTGCAATATCGTCATCAACCTTTGTCCAGTAGGTATTATATTGCTGAACCATCTTAGTATTAGCAGCGAAACCGCCTGAAGCTAAGATCACGGCGTTAGCATGCACGATAACTTTTTGATTATCGGTGTTAGTTGCTTCTAGCCCAACGATCTTGTTGTTTTCTTTCAAAAGTTTTTTAACACGAGTATCAGTAATGATCGCGCCACCCTGTTCTTTAACATATCTCTTTAAGTTAGAAATATATTCATATCCTTGATTTTCTAATGGTTTATGACCACGACGCCACTTAGCACCAACTGGCATCGCAACTTCATCTGGGTCAAAACGTACTCCAATGCTTCGTAACCATTTGACTGAATTCAAAGCATTATTAACTAAAGTTTTAACTAAGCTATAATCACCATGGATCTCATTACCTTTTAGGTCAGTCCGTTTACCACCAAGGTAGGTTTGTATCTCATGTAATAATTTAGAATCAAACAAGAAATGTGCGCCACTATCCAAATATTCTTTTATCTGACCCTGTAGTTCATGGAAGTCATCCAAATATTCCGGATCTATCTTATCATCTGGTGTTTCCATCAGATTCTTTAAAGTTGTATCTTCACCTGCCAAAGCATCAAAGGTATTTTGCCATTCTGGGTCAGACGCGTTCAATGGTCCCCCTGTCCGGATCGTATTACCACCAACAGCTGGGAATTTTTCAACTAAGATCGTCTTTTTACCAGCTTGAAGTGAAGTTGCAGCAGCACTCAAACCAGTACCACCGCCACCAACTACAATTACGTCAGCGTCATATTCTACAACTTTGGGAGCATCACTTTTAGCTGGTTTAGGCCGTTGTTTCAAAGCATCCGGGTCGGCACCAGCTAAAGTGACAGCGTCAGCAACACCGTCTAACACGCCACGACTTGTATCGGAAGCACCAGAAACCGCATCAATATTTAAAGTCTGTCCGGAGATGATCTGTTCAGGCATCCGTTCCCAAACAGTATCTGCGATCCCTGTTGTTTCACCTTTAGTATCAATATCAATATTTTCGATCCGGTCTTTTGAGAAAGTGACCTTCATCGGTACCTTCCCATTATGACCACTTGCAGTCACTGAATATGTCCCTGGTTTAAAATTAATTTCATCCGCACGGTTCTTCATATGATCTACCCCACTTCTTATTGATTAAAAATTTATGATATAACCTTATATAACAAAAAAACATTAACTATTTTTATTTTGTAATAACAGAAATAAAAATGTGAATTACATCTTATACTTAATCAAAAAAACAAATAGAATAACTTTTCATCAGTTGATTTTATTTACATCATAACAACTTTCTTTGCATTTGCAATCGCTTTCTTGACTTATATATAAAGACATAACTGTTTTTTTAATTAAATGACTATCGGTACACCTTTAGTGTAACGAATACGCTTGCATTTGTGAAGTGTTTATTTTATTATTACATTATAACAAAAGTGTTATCAAAAAGGAGGGATGACATGACTACTAAAGATCCGGCCATAATGTTACAGTACCTAGACACCTTATTAAGATATGGAAACTTCACAAAAGCGGCACAACAGCTCTACATTTCACAACCGTATTTAACTCAATTAGTGCGCCGCAAGGAAAAAGAAATGGGCGTAGAATTGATCAACCGTCACAGTGCACATTTGCAATTGACCGAAGCCGGTAAGCTATACTATCAGTATTTAGAAAATGTTAATCAAGAAGAAGTTAATTTTCAACATAAATTAACGCAGTACAATAATAATAATGTTCCACTTAAGATCGGTGTTTTGCCATCGATGGGATCGTTTATTTTGCCTTTATTTATACCGCAATTCATCAAAAATCATCCAAATGTTCAAATCATCTTAAATGAAGGATTACCATCCAAAAGTGAACAAAAGGTTGAAAATGGTGAAGTTGATTTTTACGTCGGTCAAAATCCTGAAACTGTGTCTCCCAACCTGACTGTAGTTTCAACTGGCCATGAGCCTTATTTTGCGGTGATCCCCGCTGGCAACAAATTTTATCAAGGTAAACCGAATACACTAGCGCCACATTCACTAGATATACAAAAATTACTATCAGAGCCCTTAGTTTTAAGTAAAACTGGCTCCGCTATCAGACACCAAGTTGATGGCTTGTTACAAAAAAACCAAGTTAAACCGCATATCGTTATGGAAAGCGAAAATATCGAAATGGTCGCAGGACTCTGCGCCCAAGGCACTGGTATCACCGTTATCCCACAAAGTATCGTGGAACACTTGACACAAGGAGACTATGACCTTTATCCCCTTGAAGAAGAAGATCTAACTTTACGCTACTTCATTGCTTATTCTTCCAAAAAAGAACTCTCCGAAGTTGAAGAAAACTTAGTAGATACTTTTGTCACGATCAGCCAACGGACTAATAAAATCAAAAAATAGACACAAAAAATGCCTGATTTTAGAATAAATTCATATGACAAACTACCCCTAAATTCCAGGCGTTTATTTTGTATAAAACTATTTCGTATATCAAATGTTGTTGTAACTTACAGTCAAGTTTCTTTATAAGCTTTCACTCTTTACGAAACTCGAACAATGTATTATTCTAAATGTTGGTCATAATTTGACTTACTATTCATAACCAAATGTATTTTTGCTGACCAATATTTGGTGAACTTCAATTCTTAATAAGAGGTGATAGTTGATCTTGTTAAGATACGGATGGCATAAGGGGAGAGTTCAATGAATGAAGAAAAAGAAGACATCTCACCGAGGTTACTAGAGGACTTCGCTGATTATTGTCTCTATCTTTCGTCAAATAATGTGATTGAACAGAGGTTCAGCATGGAACATTTTGTTAAATCTGGTCTAGTCGATCGTTCTTTTTTACTAGATCACTTACAGATCAAACAGCTTGAAAAATTGGTCAAACAGCACAAAAATAGTGATCATGCCCAAGCTGAACTGATCAAAAATGAGATCGAACAGCGTTTTTTAAATAATTACGCGCGTTTAAGTTAATATCTTTTGTTTCATTGCTGTTTTTAGTTGGGACTGGGACAAAACTAGCTGTCTAATCCTAAAAGGGCCGTTGATCTATCCCATTAAAATGGGTTAGATCAACGGCCCTTAAACGTGTTCCAAAAGATTGAAGCCTCACTCTCTTTTTATATACACTTTTTTAACAGTACGGCTTTGTCTGATTTGTAAGTGCCAGCCACACATTACTTTCTCGGACTTCCGTTCAATCAATTGGATGTCTAGACCAAAAAAAGACAAACCGGAAGATCCCAGTTTGTCTTTTTTAGTCGATTTTTCCCATGATTTAGTGTGCGGCATTTTGTTTTCTGATCATGTCATAATACATCCCATGATTTTTTAGTAATTCATTATTTGTTCCACGTTCAACAATTTGCCCCTGACTTAAGACTAAGATCTGATCAGCATTTTGAATAGTTGATAAGCGGTGCGCAATAGCTATCGTCGTTCGCCCTTGCTGGATCTTATCCAAGCCCTCCTGGATCATCTTTTCCGTTTCAGTATCAATATTAGACGTTGCTTCATCCAAGATCAGGATCTTCGGATCGGTCGCCACAGTCCGTGCAAAGGCTATCAACTGCTTTTGACCCGTAGAATAACTTGCGCCACGTTCAATAACCTTGGCATCGTATTTACCAGGTAGCTGTTCAATAAACTGATCTGCATTGACAAATTTAGCAGCTTGTTTGATCTGATCATCCGTGATCTCATCATTAAACATCCGAATATTAGATTTGATCGTACCATAAAACATATAAGGTTCTTGTAAAACAAGTCC
>DXAP01000007.1 GCA_019116985.1 Candidatus Ligilactobacillus excrementavium
TGCGTTTACACGTGAAAACTGGTTAAATTTCATGCAAATTTCCTTCTTTTCTAAAAATATTGTTATCGGTAATTATAACGCATACAATTGGTTTACGCAGTAATTTAAGACAGTCAGTGGTGTAAAACGAACAGAGCAATCATAATGATTTATTTGAATGAAACGCTTGCACTTGTTATATTCTAATGCTAAAATAATAAGTGAAGTAAATATGGTTTATCTTCAGGGCAGGGTGTAATTCCCGACCGGCGGTAATAGTCCGCGACCCTTATCCATAGTGGTAAGGTTGACTTGGTGAAAATCCGAGACCGACAGTTAAAGTCTGGATGGAAGAAGATAGAGTGATTTGAAAAATACAAAGTCGCTCTGTTACCCTGAAAAGGTAGCAGGGCTTTTTTATGTTAACAAATTGCCATTGAAGATAGACCTCTAATTAATTTAGGAGGGGTTTTGTCATGAAGCACAAATCAATGAAAAAATGGGTCATCGCAGCAGGTTTAGCAGGTATTTCTTATATTTTAAGGTTTATTGCCTTTCCAGTTATCCCGCTGGTACCTTATTTGAAAATTGAATTTGCGGACGTGCCGGTTCTATTAGGCTTTTTTGCCTTAGGTATCGGTGGTGGTATTGGGATCAACTTGATCCGTTCATTACTGTTTTTCGTTGTATCAGGAGTTTCTTTACCAAACTTGATCGATGTTTCAACAGAATTTGTTTCAACTTTGGCAATTTGTTTACCAGTTTATTTGCTCTTAAAGGCTAAAGATGATCCACGTGTTAAGGATTATTTACTGGCAGGTCTGGTTGGTACCTTAACTTTGACGGTGATCATGGCACTCGGGAATATGACAGTCATCATGCCTGCCTATGTTGCTTCATTAGGCATGAAGTTGTCGCTGCCGATTAGCAAGATGGTCTTATTCGGTGTGATCCCGTTTAACTTGATCAAAGGACCAGTTGTCATTGCCGTTTTCGCTTTTGCTTACGCCAAGATGCATGGTTGGTTGGCAAACAAAGCATCAAGCTTGAGACCGGCTAATTAAAAATTAAAAACTAAAGTCCAAATTCTCTGTCATTGAAAGATGGCAGAGATTTTTTTATTAATTTACAGGAAATTGATGGTAAAAACCACAGAATTTGTTATGCTAAGAGTAAATTCAGGAAAAAGGTGAGTTTACTTGACAGGAGCCAGAGAAAAGACAGCTGCACGGCTGAAAAAAGAAGCTAATTTTTATGCGGATCAGTTTTGTGGATCAACCTATGGACAAGGATTGGCTAAAATTGTGGGTAACGATAACATCCGTGTTTTAACTGAATCGTTTACCCTAATTGCTTACGGGCAATATGGACGAACACCGAACCGTTGGACGGGAGAAATGGCCGCCGAAGTAGTTGGCTTGGATTTAGTGGACCATGCAGAGTATAACGATCTTTTTGTTAGAACTTTTGTGCCAATTTTAATAAATTATGTCATTTATTTAGACCATGAAGTTGGCTATATCAAAAATAGTGCAGCGTTAGTTCATGGCTTGGTCGATGGAAGTGCCAATTTTTACGAAACTTATTATGATCCGGTTGAACCTGGCATAGAAAATATGCCGCCAGAAACGCTTGAACAGTTAAAAGGTGAAAGTGGTCAACAGTTATTGGCTCAAACAGACCCGGCTGAAGTCGAAATGATGAAAGAAGATTATCATTATTTAAAAGCAGCACAAGATAGTCACGAATATTTAGACCCTGAGGATCAAAAAATGCTCGAAATTTTCGAGGGGTTATTTGGTCCCCAAGATGTATCTCCAGCCAAAAAAGCTGGCCAAGCTCAGATGAAGCTGCGTAAAAAGAAGGGTAAGAAGAAAAAACGTTAAGAAATATTAATTAACAAAGATGTGAGGGTGGGTACACAGACTAATGAAAATTGAACATATTGGTTTATTTGTGAAAGATCTAGAACAGACGGTACTTTTTTACCAAGAATTTTTTCAAGCAGAGCCATCAGAACTTTATCATAATCCGAAAACGACTTTTTCTTCACGTTTCTTGCGCTTTCCTGATGGAGCGCGCCTTGAAGTTGGTACGCGTGACGACTTAAATGAAAAACGTTTGGAAGGTTATCCTGTCGGTTACATGCACTTGGCGTTTGCGTTAGGGTCTAAACAAGCAGTTGATGCACTGACTGCTAAAATTGCAGAAGCAGGCTACACACATTTGAGCGGCCCACGGACAACGGGAGATGGCTACTACGAGAGTGTAGTTTGTGACCCAGAAGGTAATCAAATCGAGTTAACAGTCTAAAAAAGGGGCTGGGACAAAACTAGCTGAGCAATACTAAAAGGGCCGTCGATTTAATCCCATTAAATGGGTTAAATCAACGGCCCTTAAATGAGTTTCGCTTGGCAGAAGGTTGTGCCTAACTAACTAGCCGGCTCTAATGCCAAAAATGCATTATACCCAGCTAGTCAATTAGTGCTCACCTTCTAAACGCCGCGCTCCGCTCTCTGTTTTAAATGAGTTTCGCCTGGCAGAAGGCTGTGCCTAACTAACTAGCCGGCTCTAATGCAAAAAACGTATCATATCCGACTAGTCAATTAGTGCTCACCTTCTAAACGCCACGCTCTGCTCTCTGTTTTTAAACGTGTTCCAAATGATTGAAGCATTGCTGTAAGGACGAGTGGGTTACTCTGGTTCTTCGCTTTGCTACGACCCAAAATAACGCACTCATCGTTACAAATCGGCTTCAAAGCATCTTTTGTCTCACTTTCTTTCCTACGATTAGTCAAGGGCTTATTTGAATCTTAAGTGTTATATCACAGTCAGAGATTTAACGTAAGTTCATTCATGAATAGTCCTCAAAAAGTGAGTATACTAAAATAAACCTCAATACTATTCTTTAAAAATATTGAAGAAAGAGCTATTATGCAATTGTAGGGTATTTTGATGCTCCGCAGTTTATTGGGACTTCGAGTCCGCGTACGTATAGACGTACTTAGTGCCTGTCATGACCATGGCATAGAGACATTTCAATGTTTTGTTCATGCAGGCAACTGTCGCGACCTTATCTTTTTTGGGGATAGGTCGCTTTTTTAGTCGGTAGTAATAATCCACGATATGATTAGGTGCCGCTGCTTGTTGTCGAATCATATTACGGACTATTAAGTAGAGGAGTGCGCGTGCATGAGGGTTACCACGTTTATTAATATGATCCTGGCGTCGAAACTGACCTGATTGATAACGATTTAAGTCAATCCCAATGTAGGCGTTAAGTTGGTTGGCATTATCAAATCTGGTGATGTCTCCTAACTCACCAAGTAATTGTGCAGCCGTTAATGAGCCAATTCCCGGCATTGAAATATAAATTTGATATGCCGGCAGTGATTTAGATAATGTCTTCATCTGAGCGACTAATCGCTCTTTTTGCTTGACTAAATTAATTAACTGTCGGCAGTAGTATTTAACTTCTTGCACCTGAATACTATCGAAATCAGTGGCCGGATAGCTAATTTGAGCGAATTTGATTAGTTTTTCGGCATATTTCAAACCTTTGGCTTTCGATAGCCGCTTATCAGTTTGAGACATCAGTTTATTTTTTAGTTTCGTTCGTGACAATCCGTGTACAAAGTCGGGATGGGGGAACAAAAGGATGACATTTAAAGCTAATTTCGAAACTCGGTTCTTAAACAATTGTTCTTCTTCAGGAAAAGTTTGTTCAAGCGCAGTGTATAGTTTAACTTGTTCCAATTTGATATCTTTATTAACCTGACCGTAAAACCTTGTTAGCTCCCGCAGTTGTCGATAATCTTTGGACCACGCGTTTGTCTGACGATAATTATTTTTCATGACTGAGTGAGCAATTTTATGAGCGTCCGAGCGGTCTGTTTTTACACGACGTAAGTCTTCAGACCGAAGATGTAGCTCCAGCGGATTAAGCTGTGTATAGGATAAATGGTTATTTTGACAAAAACGTACTACTGGACGTGAATAAACGCCAGTTGCTTCAAAATACATTGCAGGAGAATCAGCTGAATCCGCAATAACTTTCAAGTGCTTAAAACCAATGCGATTATGCGGACAATCAAACTCAGCTAAACACTGTTCATCTCGATACCAGACGACATAGCTATGGTTCTTTGAAACATCTAAGGCAATAATATCTGACAAAATATCGCTTCTTTCTATAAAAATATGAAGTTATTACTGTCCCCTCCAACGCGGCATATCATTTCCTAAACACGGCCTCACGGGTCCTCAATCTTAAATCATATTTGTGCGTTGAAAGTGACGAAGGTCTTTTTAAATCACGGACTCGAAGTCCCAGAGAGTACGAACGACCTTAACTCCACTTCCAGTGTAAACAAAAAGTTCTGATATGAAACGATAAAAATCATTTCATATCAGAACTAATCTTAGATTGTTTTTTTAATTTTTATTGTGGGCTAACTTAGAGTGCTTGATCCCATAAGTGAAGTAAATGAGCGTCCCGATCACGACCCAAACAACAAACATTAACCATGTTTCCTGAGATAATTGTGTCAACATTACTATACATAACAGGACGGAAATAATTGGTAAAACTGGATAAAATGGAACCTTGAAGCCATCTTTATTTGGAATATCTTGACGTTTACGTAAGGGAATGATCCCTGCTGAAACGAAGGTAAATGCCATCAATGTCCCAATGTTGACTAAGTTAGTCAGTTGATCAAGCGATAACATACTGCCAGTTAGACTAATGATCAGCGTGACAGCTAACATACTGTGGCTTGGCATATGTGTTTTCTCGTTGATCTTGCCCAAAAATTTCGGAAACAAGCCGTCACGACCGATCGAATAGATTAAGCGAGAAGAACTGTAGATCATGGAGATCATCATGGTAAACATCCCAAGCATGGCCCCGATCGAGAGCACACCAGCGACCCAATCTTGGTGAACCAATTGCAAAGCAAAGGCTACTGGATTACCAACGTCTAATTTGGTATATTTGACCATTCCAGTCAAAACGATGGAAACTAAAATATATAATAAGGTACAGATCACTAGAGTTCCGATGATCCCACGTGGCATGTTTTTTTCTGGTTGCTTGACTTCAGCTGCAGCTGCGGAAACACAATCAAAACCCAGGTAGGCAAAAAAGACTAATGAAGCGCCAGAAAAAATACCTTTAGTGCCGTACGGGGCAAATGGAGTCCAGTTAGAGGGCTTGATATAAAAGACACCGACGAGTAAAAATAAGATAATTATGGCAATTTTGATGATGACCATTAAATTATTGACCTTCATGGAAGTTGAAACACCGCGGGACAATAGCAAGAAAATCACCCAGATAATTGCGAAAGCGACGATATTAAAATAAGTTCCATGTGCGGGATCAAAGGGGCCATCCAAGGCTTGTGGAATATGTAGACCAAATCCAGCGATAAAAGAATTAAAATACGAAGCAAATCCTGTTGAGACAGCGGCTACAGCCAACATGTACTCTAAAATCAAAGACCAGCCTAAAAACCAGCCAATTCCTTCACCGAAGATGACATTACCGAATGAATAAGCACTTCCGGCGATCGGTAAGGCCGATGAAAATTCAGCGTAACACATCGCAGCCGTGGAACAAACGATGGCTGCGATCACAAATGACAAAACAATGGCGGGCCCGCTATGTGTCGCGGCAACTGTCCCAGGTAAAATAAAGATCCCTGTTCCAATTACTGCCCCCACACCCATGGCAATTAGGTCGGATGAACCGAGGGTTTTTTCAAACCTTTGATCCTGATCTAAGTAACGTGAGAGGTCTTCTTTACGTGTCACTCGTTCTCTTAAACTCATAACTCTGCCTCCAGACCAAATTTGACAACTTGATATCAAAATGAGAGAAACATTAATTTTCTTTAGTTGTAAACTTGAAAAATAGTATACTTATGGTTATATCATAAAGCTTTAAATTGTTAAAGGATAATTAGAAAATTATTTTTTGCGGTCACGGAAACTTCATTTTGTCAAATGTTTTTCTGACATTAGATGTCAGTTGCTATTTTGCCAGGTCTTTTGATACACAGACAAAATGTTCAATGATAGAATATAGAAAAGCCTAGGGGGAATTTGCAATGAAACACGTGGTAGTGATCACAGGAGCACCAGGGACTGGAAAAACGACTGTGCGTAATTACTTGACTCAAAAATATGGAATGTCAAAGATCTTAACGCATACCACACGTCCTAAGCGCCAAGGGGAAGTACATGGTGTTGACTATTATTTTGAAACAGACGAAAGCTTTGACCAAAATCATTTTTTAGAACACGTTGAATATGATGATAAAAAATATGGTTCTTCAATTGAAGGACTACAACGAGCGTGGAAAGAAAATGACTGGGCTGCGATCGTATTGGATACGAAGGGTGCGATTTCATACTTACAACAAAAGCCAGCCGAAACTCTAGTTTTATACTTAGAAACTTCAGATCAAAAAAATCAGGCACAACGTTTGGCAAGTCGGGGTGATAGCTCTGAACTGATCAAGAAACGTTTAGCGAGTCAAGAAGCAAAACGTGATTTAAAATTACCACAAGAATTGCATCAAAAAGCACATTTGTTATTAAATGATGACTGGGAGCAAACTAAACACTACTTGGATGCCTGGCTGGTCAAAGCCGGCTGGCAAGTTTCAGTTGACCAAACTTCAGCAAAGTAAGTTATATTTAACGCCTTTGTTTAATTGAGTCAGGCGATATGGTTAACGTTAGCTGTTTTTCATGGTAATATACTTTAGTAGTAATAATTACTTTTTAAAGGACGTGAAAGATTTGATTGCTGACGCAGTGCGGATCTTGAAGCAAAATAACTATAAATTGACTAAACAGCGGCGTAGTTTGTTGGAATATTTGAGTGATAACCAACACGAATATCTTGAAGTGACGCAAGTTGATAAACATATGCGCGAAATTTATCCGACGATGAGTTATAACACGGTTTATCGTAATTTACGTGAGTTTGAACAAATTGGTATCATTGAAACAAAAAGTCAGGCAGGGGCAACGAACGTCAAGTATCAGTGTGATTTTAGTAATATGCACCATCATCACTTTATTTGCCGTAATTGCGGTGCTGTTTTTGAATTAGATGAGTGCCCTTTGGATTATTTTCAAGAGCAATTACCCGGATGTAAGATCGAAGGGCATCGTTTTGAAATTTATGGCATTTGTGACAAATGTTTGGCTCACGGTGTAGCTGAGAATTGAGTTAATTTCTATAGAATTAGTAATGTCTCTTAAAATTATTTTAGGAAGTTCATAGTTAGCCTTTACTAATAAGATAAACATTTTATAATAATATATAGCAAAGAACCTTATTTAAGGCTTTTTGATTGCTTTGATCTTAGTTGATCAAGTTATATGTCTATAAGTAACATTTTTTTGTTTAAAGTTAGGGAATAATAGCGAAATATAGTAGTAATTTTTCCTGGACAGTAAACTAACTATAAAGGAGGAAGAGTTTTGTCCAATAGAACGGCACCATTTATAACACCGTTTGCTATTTTTTCGGCTGTACTTGCTTTAGGAGCAACTAACGTTGTTGTTAACACAGCAACTCATTCCTCAGAAGGGAAGCCAAGAAGTTCAGTGGTTTCCAGTTCATCATCGTTGTCTTCAAGCAGCTCGGTCGTGTCAGACGAATCTGATTCATCTGACATTTCTTCTAGTTCAGCTGTTAGTTCTAGCTCTGACAGCAGTTCAGCAGAAACTAGTTCAGCAACAAGTTCCACTGATAGTTCGAGTGCTTCATCTACGGATGAGCAAAGCAGTGGAGTTAATGATGAAAGTGATAGTGATCAAAATCAATCTTCATCAAATGATACGGATTCTGATCAAACCAATTCTGATACAGATGAGAATAACGACAACAACACCAATAATGGGATCAATGCCCAAGATGAGCAAGAACCTGATACACAACAAAATAGTCAGTAGGGAGGAAGGTTAATATATGTTTGCTATATTTCAGACGATTGCCGCCTCGCTAGGCTATGTTAACTTGAGCGCCACGATCAAAAGTCGTGTTTATACGATTTTAGCTTCGTTAGGCGATTTCTATCTATTATATGTTGCCTACCGCTTTTATCGTAATGGTTTTCCTGTTCGTGGGACCTTATTTATTTTAGCATTTTTGGCGATCGCTTATTTTTGTTACCTTAATATTGTATATTATTTTACTGATCAAAAGGCTAAGTATGATGTCTCTCCTAAAATCGAGGAGACTTTGCATATTGAATCGAAAGATCCGTTAAGTGAAGAAGAACAGGCAGTTGCTAATGCCGGTTTAGGCTTTGTACAGACTAATGGGATCTTTGATAAAGAACAAGAATTTTTACCAGCAACATTGGATATTTCTAAAACAGAACGAGCTAATATTCAAGAAGTTGCACAGGCCTTGATCGATGTCGGTTTTGTGACCGCGAATTATGCTGGTTTAACTGATAAACAAATTGCTAAACAGTCAAAAAATAGGGACGAAGAAATTTACAAATTAGTTCGTCCAATGGCTTTACCGTATTTTGAACTTGTTCATGAAAAAGAAAAATTTGTCATTTATGGTGGGCTCAACCAGATGCGATCCGCGCAATTAGCTACCGTCAAAACGATCGGTTTGTTGGCGGCAGATGCTGCGTTGGAAAAATATGATGTATATTTGGCTACGGTATTGTTAACGGATGGGCCGTCTAAAAAGGCGACACGCCAAGGTCTTGATGAGTTTGCACGTCCGTACGGGATCGATGTTAAATTTGCCTATCACAAAAAAGGGACACCAGCTCCCAAAATCAATCCACAAGATGAGAAAAGAGAACATGAAGATAAACTTTCTCAGGAAGCTTTAGTTGGTGTTGGTAATGAGGCTTCTCAAGACGAAGTTAAAAAAATCGCAGATGATCAGACAGATGATGACATAGACAAGAACAATAACCAAGAAGAACAGATGAAAAAACAGTCACATTTGAGACGACGTGACCGCCATAAAAGGTAGAATTACGTGTTTCTTTTCATTTTCTTAACTAACACCAATATGTTAGGTGAAATAACGACATTATTTTAACCCTTGTTTAGTAGAAATATGTTACTAAACAAGGGTATTTTTGTGGTTAATTTTTATGCTAAAATATTAATTTGAAAGTAACATCGCCCTGAATTTTTGTATCGAAAGAGCCATTTTTACAGAAATGTATGGATCTTGCATATATTCAAATTTTAAAAAACGTTATTTATCAGTTAATGGAAGCGGTAACATTTAGTTAGAATTAGTAAGCCACCTGAGTATTTTCTTGCTTTTATGTTTTTTTTTCTATAAAATTATCAGTGCTACTAAAAATAAATTTAGCAATTACAAAATTGAAAAACGAAAGCAGGCGATATAAATGGCAATGATCGAATTTAATAAAGTGAATAAATTTTATGGCGACTTTCATGCTTTAAAAGATATCGATTTGAAGGTCAACCAAGGTGAGGTCGTTGTTGTGATCGGTCCATCTGGTTCTGGTAAAAGTACTTTGATCAGAACGATCAACGGGTTGGAGAGCTTCTCTTCTGGACAGTTGCTCGTTAATGATATGGATCTTTCTAATAAAAAAGCGGATCTCAATGCTCTCCGCCGTGATGTTGGGATGGTTTTCCAACATTTTAACCTGTATGACAATAAAACAGTATTAGAAAACGTCATGTTAGCACCGCGGTTAGTGTTAAAACGTGATGAAAAAGAAAACAAAGAGATCGCAATGAAATACTTAGAATTAGTTGGTTTAACTTCAAAAGTCGATTCTAAACCGCGTCAGTTGTCTGGTGGGCAAAAACAACGGGTTGCTATCGCCCGTTCTTTGGCAATGCGTCCCAAAGTAATGTTATTTGACGAACCAACCAGTGCGCTCGATCCGGAAATGATCGATGATGTTTTGAATGTTATCAAGAAAATTGTTCAAACCACTGATATGACCATGGTCGTTGTTACACATGAAATGGGCTTTGCTCGAGAAGTAGCTGACCGAGTGGTTTTTGTGGATGACGGAATGATCGTGGAAGACGATCCAGCCGAACAATTTTATAATCATCCAACTGAAGAACGTGCACAACAATTCTTAAGTAAGATCATTGTGCACAAATAGGGGGGAGCAAGCATGTCGAAATGGTTTAAAAGGGTACTGACGGTACTGGTACCAGTTTTTTTGGTGACAGTGCTTGCAGGCTGTGCGGAACAGAAACCTGACAATGTGTACGAAAGTACCAAGGAGTCTAAAAAAATCGTTTGGGGCGTTAAAGCCGATACCCGTTTATTTGGTTTAATGAATGTTAAAACAGGGAATATCGACGGCTTTGATATCGATTTAGCTAAAGCCTTGACTAAGCAAATGTACGGCAAAAATGCTAAGGCTGAATTTGTTCAGACAACTGCTAAAACTAAGGTCCCACTCTTAAAGAATGGTAATATTGATGCTGTTGCGGCCGCGATGACTATTACAGATGATCGAAAAAAAATAATCAACTACACGCAACCTTATTTTGGCGCAGGCCAGTCTTTACTGGTTAAAAAAGGCAGTGATATTAAGACTGTCAAAGATTTAAATAAAGCAGGGACAAAAGTGATGGCAGTGAAGGGTACTACAGCTGTTGATAATGTTCATAAATTTGCTCCGAAAGCGAGAGTTTTGGAGTTAGATGATTATGCTCAGGCATTTACTGCTTTGAAATCGAAACAAGGTGTCGCCATGACGACCGATAATGGTATTTTGTATGGGATCGCTAAAGAAAATCCAGATTATGAAGTTGTCGGTGGAACGTTTACTAATGAGCCATATGGATTAGCGGTCGATAAAGGCCAAGATGAAATGAGTGACCATTTGAACAAGGCTTTGGATGAACTCAAAGCTAATGGAACATACTCGAAACTAGTCAAGAAATGGTTTGGCGGTATTCCTGGATTCGATGTTAAGGAGGTGGAAGAACCATGATCAACGTCTTAACTAATAACTGGTCGACTTTACTGACTGGTTTTGGCAATACGATCTTAGCGAGCGTGATCGCATTGTTCTTCTCACTTGTTATTGGGTCGGGTTTTGCCATTATGGAGACTGTGCCCAGTAAACTTGCACGTGGGATCGCTCACGTCTATATTGAAATTTTTCGGAATATCCCGCTGCTGGTGATCACGATGTTCTTTTACGTGGTGATCCCGCAATACGTGGCTCCCATGTCAGGCTTTACAGCTGGGACGATCGGGTTAACTTTGTATACATCTTCGTTTATCGCTGAAACCGTACGGGCGGGGATCCAGTCAGTCGATCCCGGTCAGATGGAAGGCGCACGTTCTAACGGGATGACTTACTGGCAAGCCATGCGCTATATTGTGTTGCCCCAAGCTTTTAAGCTGGTGATCCCACCGTTGGGGAACCAGTTTATCAACTTGATCAAAAACTCATCTGTCTTAGCCTTTGTGGCTGGTTTTGACTTGATGTACCAAGGTGATGCTTTAGCGTCCGCAACTTTCGATACCTTTAATACTTATTTGGTCGTGGGGGTCTTTTATTTGATCTTGACACTGCCACTGAGCTATTACATGCGTTATCTGGAAAAGAAATTAGCATAGGAGGTGGAAAAAGATGTCTATTTTAAGTTCAGCTTATTCCTGGGTCAATCTCAAATTTTTGTTAGCCGGTTTAGGTGTTACCTTGGAAGTTTCTGTGATCTCGATCGTTTTAAGTTTTGTGATCGGTTTGATCTTGGGGATCGTCCGTTATGTCGGCTTTAAGTATGTTTCGGCAGTCGTGGGGTTCGTGATCGATATCTTGCGGAACTTGCCGTTACTACTGATCATTTTTTTCACCTACTTTGCTCTCCCGAGATTAGGTTTGCGGATGACACCAATGTCGGCGGCAATCACGGCCTTAGTAGTCTTTGAATCAGCAATGTTAGCTGAGATCGTCCGCAGTGGGATCATCGCTGTGGACCCAGGCCAAATGGAAGGTGCGCGTTCCACGGGGATGACTTACTGGCAAGCTATGTGGCAGATTATTTTGCCCCAGGCCTTGTTAA
>DXAP01000087.1 GCA_019116985.1 Candidatus Ligilactobacillus excrementavium
TCAATCAAAAAATGCTAAGAAAAATGAATTATTCTTAGTCGAAGGGGATTCTGCGGGCGGTTCAGCTAAACAAGGACGTGATCGCAAATTTCAGGCGATCTTACCTTTACGAGGAAAAGTCCTTAATACTGAACGGGCTAAGTTACAAGATATCGTCAAAAACGAAGAGATCAATACAATGATTTATACGATCGGTGCAGGGGTCGGAGCAGAATTTAATATCGCAGATGCAAACTACGATAAAATTGTGATCATGACCGATGCCGATACTGATGGTGCGCATATTCAGATTTTATTACTGACTTTCTTTTATAAATACATGCGTCCAATGATCGATGCAGGTCGTATTTATATTGCTTTACCACCATTGTACAAATTACAAAAAAGTGTTAAGAAAAAACCAGTCGTGCGCTATGCTTGGACTGATGATGAATTAGCCAAAGTCAGCAAAGAAATGGGCAAAGGTTATTCCTTACAACGCTTTAAGGGTCTAGGAGAAATGAATGCTGACCAGTTATGGGAAACAACCATGGATCCGGAAACTAGAACCTTAGTCCGCGTCAAAATCGATGACGGTGCTTTAGCTGAAAAACGTGTTACGACGCTGATGGGCGATAAAGTTGAACCACGTAGAAAATGGATCGAAAACAATGTCAAATTCTCATTGGAAGAAGATGGAAGTCTGTTAGATACAGTTGCGGCTGAAGGTGCTCATGGTGAAGATGTGGACTTAAGTGAAAATAATGAGGCATTATTTGACGATAAACTTGCACGATCTAACAATAATAATTAGCGAGGTGAAAAGTCATGGTGACAACTGAAAATAACAATGTTCAAGAACTTTCACTTGAAGCAGTTATGGGAGAGAGATTTGGACGCTATTCAAAATATATCATTCAAGAACGTGCGTTGCCGGACATCCGTGATGGTCTAAAACCAGTTCAACGTAGGATCTTATTTGCGATGAACCAGGATGGTAATACTTTTGATAAAGCATTTAGAAAGTCCGCTAAATCTGTTGGGAATGTTATGGGTAACTTTCATCCACACGGAGATTCATCAATTTATGAGGCGATGGTCCGCCTAAGCCAAGATTGGAAGTTGCGGGAACCACTGATCGAAATGCATGGTAATAATGGTTCGATGGATGGTGATCCACCTGCAGCAATGCGTTATACTGAGGCGCGTTTATCTGAGATCGCTGGTGACATGCTGCAAGATATTGATAAGAAAACAGTTGAAATGGTATTGAATTTTGACGATACCGAGTATGAACCAACAGTTTTGCCGGCCCGTTTTCCTAATCTGTTGGTTAATGGAGCTACAGGTATTTCTGCTGGGTATGCGACAGCGATCCCCACGCATAATTTAGGTGAATCAATTGAAGCGACCCTTTATTTGCTTGATCATCCTAATGCTACTCTGGACGAATTGATGCAGTTCGTAAAGGGACCAGATTTTCCGACTGGTGGCATTTTACAGGGCAAAGAAGGGATCAAAAAAGCCTATGAAACTGGTCGCGGGAAAACTATTTTACGTTCACGGACTAAAATCGAAGAATTACGCGGTGGTAAACAACAGATCGTTGTGACTGAGGTCCCATATGAGATCAATAAAGCTCTTTTGGTCAAACGGATCGATGAGCTGCGTCTCTTGAAAAAGGTTGAAGGTATTGCCGAAGTACGTGATGAAACTGACCGTGAAGGTTTACGTATAGTGATCGAGTTAAAGAAAAATGCAAATGCTAAAGGGATTTTGAACTATTTGTTTAAAAACACTGATCTGCAGATCTCTTATAACTTTAATATGGTCGCAATCAATAATAAGCGACCGGAAAGTGTCGGTTTAAAGGATATATTGTCCGCATATATTGAGCATCAACGTGATGTTACAATTAAACGGACTAAATTTGACCTTAATAAAGCACAAGAACGTGAGCACATCGTTGATGGTTTGATCAAGGCGCTTTCGATCCTTGATCAAGTTATTAAAACGATCCGTTCATCACAAAATAAACGGGATGCTAAACAAAATTTAATTACCAAGTACAATTTTAGCGATAAACAGGCAGAAGCAATTGTTTCTTTGCAGTTATATCGGTTAACGAATACTGACGTCACAGCACTACAAAAAGAAGCTAAAGAACTAGAAAAACAAATTGCAAACTTCCAAAAGATACTTTCTGATCCGAAAGAATTAGATAAAGTTATCAAAAAAGAATTAAGGGCAGTTAATAAGAAATATTCAACACCACGATTAACTGAGATCCAAGACAAGATAGAATCATTAACGATCGATACAGAAGTTATGGTTGCATCCGAAGATGTCCAAGTTTTAGTTTCACGTGATGGTTACGTTAAACGCTCATCTCTTCGATCAGTTAAAGCATCAGGCTCTGATGAAAATGGGTTGAAAGAAGAAGACCATGTTGTCTATTCAGCAACAGTTAATACATTAGATCATTTATTCATGTTTACCAATAAGGGTAATATGATTTATCGGCCAGTCCACGATGTGACAGAAGCCCGCTGGAAGGATACAGGAGAACATTTGTCACAGACTGTTGGTTTAGCAAACGATGAGTATGTAATTCAAGCATATTGCTTCAAAGATATTGACCAGGGTGGTAAATTTATTTTTGCTACTAAAGAGGGCTTTATCAAGCAGACAGAATTAAGCGACTTAAAGCCCGGTCGTTCTTATAAGTCCAAAGCCAGCAAGTTCATGAAACTCAAAACAACTACAGATGAAATTATTCTGATCGATTATCAAAAGCAAAAAGATCCAACTTTACAAGTATTTTGTGCATCTTATAATGGGTATGGATTACGATACTCTCTAGAAGAAGTTCCGACTAGCGGTGCAAAAGCTGCTGGTGTCAAAAACATGAATTTAAGAGACGACTTTTTAGCAAGTGTCACATTGGTACATGAGTCTGACGATTTGGCTCTAGTGACACAGCGAGGTTCTTTTAAGCGAATGAAGGTCGCTGAAGTTTCACAAACTACGCGAGCCAAGCGTGGTGTTTTGATCCTACGTGAATTAAAGAAAAATCCGCATAAAGTTAAATTAACAGCTTTATTGCACAAAGACACAAAGTTGTATATAACAACTGACCAAAATCAAATAATTGAGGTCGATCCTTTTGAACATCCAAGTAATGATCGCTATTCTAACGGTTCATTTGTATTAGATACCGACTCACAGGGGGAACCGATTTGGTTGTATAGTGAAATTAAAGAAAAGGCCGATTGATCGAATTATTGATAAATTTAACAAAAAGGCTAGGAAACAACTTATTTCCTAGCCTTTTTGTATATTACAACAATTAATAAATATATTTTATATCTTATAGCATGTTAAGATTAGTATATATGATCAAACGATTTCCTAGGAGACTTTCAAAATGAAACAACTTTATGTCAAACAAAAAATATTCAGTGCTGCTGAAAAGTTTACCGTAACTGACGTTAATGAACACATTCATTACTACGTTAAGGGTAGCTTATT
>DXAP01000008.1 GCA_019116985.1 Candidatus Ligilactobacillus excrementavium
CGGCCCTTAAATGAGTTTCGCCTGGCAGAAGGCTGTGCCTAACTAACTAGCCGGCTCTAATGCAAAAAACGCATCATATCCGACTAGTCAATTAGTGCTCACCTTCTAAACGCCACGCTCCGCTCTCTGTTTTTAAACGTGTTCCAAAAGATTGAAGCCTCACTGTAACAACGCAATCATCGTTACAAATCGGCTTCAAAGCATCTTTTGTCTCACTCTCGCTCACTAGCACTTATTTGCTTAGTTTCGATGCAGAAGCTTCATCTAAAATTACAACTACATCAGGATGATTTTGCAAGACGCTGGCAGGTACGTCTTCAGTCACTGGTCCTTCGATCATCTTAGCCACAATGTCGGCCTTCTTTTCGCCATAGGCTTCTAGTAAGATCTTCTTTGATTTCATGATCGAGCCGATCCCCATCGAATATGCCTGTTTTGGTACATCATCAATATTATCAAAGAAACGTGAATTAGCATTGATCGTTGATTCTGTTAGGTCAACCACGTGTGTCCCGCCATCAAATGGAGTACCTGGTTCATTAAAACCGATATGTCCGTTCAAACCTAAGCCTAATAACTGCAAGTCGATCGGATTCTCAGCAATAACTTGATCATAACGTTTAATTTCTGCGGCGTCGTCTGTAGCTAAACCATTTGGCAAGTACGAATGCTTAAATGGTTTTTTCGAAAATAAGTTTTTATCCATAAAATACTGATAACTTTGGTCGTTGTCTGGGCTAATACCCTTGTACTCATCTAAGTTGATCGAAAGACGGTCTGAAAAATCAAGTTGACTATTAGCGATTTGTTCATAAGTAGTTAATGGGGTCGATCCGGTAGCTAAGCCAAAAACCTGAGCACCATTGTTTAAAGCATCTGCGAAGATTTCATACCCCTTCATCCCTGCCTGTTTTGGATCTTTAGCGACAATAATTTTCATAGATATTTTCCCCCGTATCCGTTGTATTGGTATAGTCCAATTATAGCCGTTATTGTCACTTATTGCAAGGAAAGTCTATCTGATTATACAAAAATAACTACTAGTTTTTTTCGCTAGTAGTTATTTTCTAGATTTTTAAGACAGAACCATCTTAATTACTGTTTATTCAACGGTCACGCTCTTTGCTAAGTTTCTTGGTTTATCAACATCATAGCCGCGTTCTTTACTTGTATAATAAGCAAGTAATTGTGCTGGAATGATCGCAGCCAATGGTGTTAATAATTCGTGCACTTCTGGCAAGATGATCTGATCATCTTTGGTTGCCAAATTTTCAGAAACAATATTGATCACATTAGCACCACGTGAAATAACTTCTTGTTCATTACTTCTAGTTAAACCAGCTGTCTTTTCATCTGTAATGATCGCAATAACTGGTGTACCTTTTTCGATCAATGAGATCGTCCCATGTTTCAATTCACCAGCAGCGAAACCTTCTGTTTGTACATAAGAAACCTCTTTTAACTTCAAAGCCGCTTCGATCGCTGTTTGATAATCAAGACCACGTCCGATATAAAAAGCATTACGGCTAGTTGACAAATACTTTTGTGCCATTTGTTCAGCAATGTCTTTTTGATCAACTAAACTTTGAATGGCATTAGCGACTTTAGTTAATTCTGAACCCAATTCAAATTCAGCTGCAGCTTGCGTTTTTTTCCGCATACCCAAACTCTTAGCCAAAATAGCTTCAGCCGTCATTTGCGCAGTATAAGCCTTAGTTGAAGCAACGGCAATTTCTGGTCCAGCATGCAACAACATGGTGTAGTTAGCCTCACGTGACAAAGTTGAGTTTGGCACGTTCGTGATCGTCAAGCTTTTGTAGCCCCATTGGTTAACTTTATCTAACACTTCACGGCTATCAGCTGTCTCGCCACTTTGAGTTAAGAAAATAAAGAATGGTTTTTCTGATAACAATGGAGGGTTATAACCAAATTCAGAAGCAATATGCACTTCCGTTGGGATCCCAGCTAGTTTTTCAAATAAACTTTTACCGACTAAACCCGCATGATAACTAGTTCCGGCAGCGACGATATATAAACGATCAGCACCAGCGATCGCATTTTTTAAGTCATCTTCAATTTGAAGTGAGCCGTCTTCATTAATATATTTTTGTTGTAGTGTACGGATCACAGCAGGTTGTTCATCGATCTCTTTGAGCATAAAGAATTCGTAAGCACCTTTTTCTGAGGCGCTTGCATCATCATCGACGTGGAACTGATTACGTGTAACATGATTGCCATCTTGGTCTTCGATCTCAACCTCATTAGGCGTTACTGTCACTACATCACCATCAGTTAATTCGATAAAATCATGTGTTTCTGACAACATGACCATCGAATCACTGCAGACCACGTTAAATCCATCACCAACACCGATCAATAATGGGCTTTTCTTTTTAGCCACAAATAAAGTATCTGTCTGTGTTTTATCCATCAATAAAAACGCATATGACGAAGAATTGTCGATCAAGCTCAATACATGGGTGAAGGCTTCTTTAGTTTCCATACCTTCATTTACAAAACGTGAGATCAATTGCACGATAACTTCCGTATCTGTGTCACTCACGAATTCTGTATCCGCCAAGTATTCAGCCTTTAATTCACGGAAATTACCAATCACACCATTATGTACTAAGTAAAAACGTCCATCAGCTGAAACTTGTGGATGAGCATTTGCTTGACTTGGCACACCATGTGTTGCCCAACGTGTATGTCCGATACCTGCCGTCCCCTTCACAGCAGGTCCCACAGCAGCACGTAAGTCTTCGATCCGGCCTTTTTCTTTAACCAAGTAGCCGTTCCCCTTTTGATCGTTGACATAAATACCTGCTGAATCGTAGCCACGGTACTCTAGTTTTTTGAGTCCGTTCAATAAAATTTCTGTGGCATTTTTTCTACCTGTTACTCCAACAATTCCACACATAATTCAAGCTCCTTTATAAAAGATGTTAAGTATACCTCTATAGTTTTTTAAAATTGGTATAGATTAATTTTTAAAATTAATTTATTACGCAATCCTAAAAATACACCATCACATAAAAGATGTCAACATTTTTATGACATTGGTATGGACATATTCCAAATCTTAATAAACGCCAACTGGCTGACGTTTGGGTTCTTTTTTTAGGGTGGAAATCCCAAGAGGTATACTTGAAACCGTTTCATCTTTATTCCAATCAACTTGACACAAGTTTGTTAGCTGTACATAAGCAAAACTTTTTAAATATCATACGTAAATAACAATTTGATCAGCCGCACTGAGCGAACTACTGTAAACAAAAAGGAAAACGGGACATAACTAACTGTGCGATCCTAAAAAGGGCCGTCGATCTATCCCATTAAAACAGGTTAAATCGACAGCCCTTAAATATATTTTGAAAGATTGAAGCCTTACTATAACAACTAAATCAACTGTAAATAAATTTATTTTTACTTATCTTCGATAGTTTTACCGTGATATTTAACAAAGTAGGTCACTGCCATAAATATCATAAAGAACACTCCGATAATGATCGAGATCCGCGTTTCTTTATTTAAAAACATAAAGATTAACACTACTAACAAAAATAGTAATGTGAAGTAATTTGAATATGGCGATAAAGGCATTTTAAACGGATGACCCCCATACTTTGACTGATGAACTTTACGAAACTTCAGTTGGCTGATTAAGATCACGAACCAGGGGACCATTCCGGGTAAAATACTGGCACTAAAGACTTTGACAAAAATCGAACTTGCATCCGCATAAAACATTGGTAAGACAACATTCAATATCACTCCAAGCAAGATCCCGCACGAAACTGCCAAAACACTATAAACGGGGACACCACTGTTATTCAATAAAGTAAATTTACGTGGTAACTGTTTTTTAAAACCAAGCGTATACAACATCCGACTGGAACTATATATTCCTGAATTAGCGCCAGATAAAGCAGCCGTGATCACTACAAAGTTGATCAAGCCCGCGGCGATCGGGATCCCAAATTTGGCAAAAGTTTGCACGAAAGGAGAGCCGACTTGCCCTAATTCATCCCAAGGATAGATACACAAGATCACAAAAATTGCCCCGACATAAAAGATCAAGATCCGCCAGATCATAGACTTGATCGCATCGACCAACGTTTTTTGTGGATTTTCTGTTTCCCCTGCGCTAACACCGATCAATTCCATTCCTTGATAAGAACCGACCACGATCGCTAGTGAAAATAAAAAGCCCTTCCATCCACCAGTAAAGAAGCCATGGGTCCACAAATTACTCAAACCAACTGGATGAAAATCATTACCGATCCCGAAAAATATCAGCAAACACCCAGCAATGATCATAAAGATGATCGTCACAACCTTGACTAAAGCAAACCAAAATTCCAATTCTCCAAAAGCTTTAACAGAGGTCAAGTTGGCCAAACAAATTATTATCAAAGCCACCAAACCAGGGATCCACTGGGGTAAGTTCGGCCACCAAAAAGCAAAATACCCGCCTAATGCGATCATCTCACTCATCCCAACCAAGACCCACTGAAAAACATTAGACCAAGCCGTTAAGTATCCAAAAAAAGGATGGATATATTCTGATGCATACTTGGCAAACGAACCGGTCGACGGATCAATGTATAGCATTTCTCCTAAGGCACGCATGATCAAATACAAAAAAGCACCCGCCAGACCATAGGCCAATAACACTGATGGACCAGTCCATTTAATAGAAGAATTGGCCCCCATAAATAGGCCCACACCGATCGTTCCGCCTAACGCGATCATTTGGACCTGTCGCGACTTTAAATTTCGATTCATAAAGATCTCCCTATCTTGTTGCTAGCAATATTATATGTGCAAATTAAAAAATACTTTACAGCCAGCTAAGTTTGTTTCAAAATAAAAAAGTTGTGCAAGGCTGACTGAAATATCGTCTCTTAACTAAAGTTATATTATATGACAACTTTGTCTAAGTTTAACCTCTACTTTAATACAATTTATAATCATTGCATAAATTAAAGCTATAGGCAAATCCCTTCTTATCTTTTTATAATTATATAAAAGTGTCCCTCATCTTAATATAGTAGGAGGACTAGAAAAGTGATATATTATACTGGACGACTAATTTTTAATTCTAATATTTTAAACATTATTTTCTCATAGTCTTCGTTGTAAAAATGACAAACAATGTATTATGCACTTCCAAGGAGTAGCGCATAGAAGTACAGATCTTAAATTTGGAGGTAAATATATATTATGTCAATCATTAATTTTAATAAAGTAAATAAATATTATGGAAATTTTCACGCTCTAAAAGATATTGACTTGAATGTTAACCAAGGAGAGGTCGTTGTTGTGATCGGTCCATCTGGTTCTGGTAAAAGTACCTTAATTAGAACGATCAACGGGCTGGAAGGTTTCTCTTCAGGCCAGTTGGTCGTTAATGGGAAAGATCTTTCTGATAAAAAAACAGACCTCAATGCTTTACGCCGTGACGTTGGCATGGTCTTCCAGCACTTTAACTTATATGATAACAAAACCGTTTTAGAAAATATCATGTTAGCACCACGTTTGGTCTTAAAACGTGATGAAAAAGAAAACAAAGAGATCGCAATGAAATACTTAGAGTTAGTTGGTTTAACTTCTAAAATAAACTCCAAGCCACGTGAATTATCCGGTGGACAAAAACAACGGGTCGCTATCGCCCGTTCTTTGGCAATGAAACCAAAAGTGATGTTATTTGACGAACCAACTAGTGCGCTAGACCCGGAAATGATCGATGACGTTCTTGGAGTTATGAAAAAAATCGTGCAAACCACTGACATGACCATGGTCGTTGTCACACATGAAATGGGTTTTGCCCGTGAAGTAGCTGACCGGGTGATTTTTGTGGATGATGGAATGATCGTGGAAGATGATCCAGCCGAACAATTTTATAATCATCCAACTGAGAAACGTGCGCAACAATTCTTAAGTAAGATCATTGTGCACAAATAGGGAGGGACCGACCATGTTGAAATGGTTAAAAAGGATACTGACGGTACTAGTACCAGTTTTTTTGGTGACGGTGCTTGCAGGCTGTGCGGAACAGAAACCTGACAATGTATACGAAAGTACCAAAGAATCTAAGAAAATCGTTTGGGGTGTTAAAGCTGATACCCGTTTATTTGGTTTGATGAACGTTAAAACAGGAAATATCGACGGTTTTGATATTGATTTAGCTAAAGTCTTGACTAAGCAAATGTACGGCAAAGACGCCAAAGCTGAGTTTATCCAAACAACAACTAAGACCCGTGTACCTCTACTAAAAAATGGGAATATCGATGCAGTTGCTGCTTCAATGACGATCACTCC
>DXAP01000088.1 GCA_019116985.1 Candidatus Ligilactobacillus excrementavium
TGTTTGGTGTTTCCTTGCCAAAAATCAATATTCCGGTTAAAGTTGGTCGAAATATGGCAATTATTATCGAGTCGGCTGCAATGAACTTCCGTGCCAAATCAATGGGGTATGATACAACACAGAAATTTGAAGACAATTTAAATCGTTTGATCAAGAAAAATTCAGTTAATAAGTAATTATTTATCAGACCAAAATAATCTAATATGGACTCTAAGACTAAATTATTTGAATTTTAAGGTAATTTAGTCTTAGTCTATTATAAGAATAAGGAGAGAAAGTTATTTTATGGATCTTGTATTGGGTGCTTTAAATCCAATCGCGCTTAAATTTGGACCCTTTGAGATCCGATGGTATGGTGTGATCATCGCTTGCGGTGTTATCTTAGCCGCTGCACTTTCAGTTAAAGAAGGTCAAAAGCGCGGCTTGAAGGATGATTATTTTTATGATTTTTTATTGTGGGCTCTACCGTTTTCTTTGATCGGAGCTCGTCTATATTATGTAATATTTGAATGGCCATATTACGCTGCCAATCCGAGTGAGATTTATCGGATATGGGATGGCGGTATCGCGATTTATGGTTGCCTGATCGCTGCAGTGATCGTGTTACTAGTCTATTGTCATAGTCAGAAAATTTCTAGCTGGCTCTTTTTAGACGTGATTGCGCCAAATGTTATTTTAGCGCAAGGAATTGGGCGTTGGGGTAACTTTATGAACCAAGAGGCACATGGTCAAGCTACCACGCTAGACTTTTTACAAAACTTACATTTGCCTCAATTTATCGTTGATCAAATGAATATCGGTGGTGTTTACTATCAACCGACTTTCTTATATGAATCGTTGTGGGATGTTTTAGGTTTTATAGTTTTGCTTCTTTTACGCAATAAAAAGCATCTCTTCAAACAAGGCGAGGTTTTCTTTAGCTATGTTATTTGGTATTCTTTTGGTCGCTTTTTCATTGAAGGCATGCGGACTGATAGTTTAATGCTCGGGCCATTACGTGTTTCACAATGGTTATCGATCGTATTGTTTATCGGTGCCTTTTTGTGGTTATTCCATCGTCGATATTGGCACCCATATGCTCCATGGTATCTTGATGGGCAACAAACACTAGCGAAAGAAAAATAAAGTCAAGCTTTTTAGTAGACAACTTACTAAAAGTAAGTTAGGATAAAAACATGATCGAAAGAGAAGGAAGGAATAAACTAATGGCAAAGAGTTATGATGTGATCGTAATAGGTGCTGGCCCAGGTGGTATGACAGCAGCTTTGTATGCATCGCGTGCTAATTTATCTGTTTTAATGCTAGATCGTGGGATCTACGGTGGACAGATGAATAATACCGCAGCTGTTGAAAATTACCCTGGTTTTAATTCAATTTTGGGACCAGATCTAGCTGAAAAAATGTATCAAAGTTCAACACAATTTGATGCAGAATATGCTTATGGTAGTGTAGAAAGCGTGTCTGTCTCTGATGACGGCGTGAAAACTATTACTACTGATAGTGATGTGTATGAAACTCAGGCTTTGATCATTGCCACAGGTTCTGAATATCGTAAATTAGGCGTACCTGGTGAAGATGATTATAGTGGCCGTGGTGTTTCTTACTGTGCCGTTTGTGATGGTGCGTTCTTTAAGAATAAGCCAGTTGCAGTGATCGGTGGCGGGGATTCAGCTGTCGAAGAAGGCGGTTATCTTTCTCAAATGACATCAGGTGTTAATATTATTCATCGTCGTGATCAGTTGCGTGCCCAAAAGATCTTACAAGACCGTGCCTTTTCAAATGATAAGATCGGTTTTACTTGGGATACCATCGTGACTGAGATTTTAGGTGATGGACAAAAAGTTACTGGTGTAAAAACTCATAACAAAAAGACTGATGAAGATGGGACAGTCGATGTTGACGGTGTTTTCATTTATGTAGGTAACCAGCCAATGACTGAACCATTTCTTGACCTTGGTATTACTGATGATAAAGGCTGGATCGTAACTGATGAAAAGATGAAAACCAGTGTACCTGGTATTTTTGCAGTCGGTGATGTGCGACAAAAAGATCTACGTCAAATTACAACATCTGTCGGCGATGGTGGTATTGCAGGCCAAGAAGCCTTTAACTATCTCCAAACCGTTCAAGATAAAGTGCAAGTTAAATAAGAAAGTGAGATAAAAGATGTTTTGAAGCTGATTTGTAACGCAAACGCTGTTACAGTAAGTTTTCAATCTTTTGCAACACGTTTCAGGGCCGTCGATTTAACCCATGTAATGGGATAGATCGACGGCCCTTTTAGTATCGGACAGCTAGTTTTGTCCCAGCTCTTTTTGATTTGTACAAAAATTTTAATTCCATTAGCCAAGTTAGCTAAATGTTTGGGAAAATTGGTATGTGTAATACAATATTTGTTAAGTACTACCTTATTAGTTTCAATAGTGTTACGAAAATACAATTTAATTAGTTATGGTGGCAATACTTGACATGAATAGTTATACTAAAGGGTGAGACAAAATTATACGAGGAGTGGAAAGCATGAGCTGGGAAGATACTTATACAGTATGGAAAAATAATAATGATTTAGAATCAAGCTTAAAACAAGAACTAGAAGATTTAGCTGGAGATCGAGAAGCATTAGAGGACGCATTTTATGCTCCGCTTGAATTTGGGACAGCTGGGATGCGCGGTGTTTTAGGAGCCGGCATTAACCGAATGAATATTTACACTGTCCGTCAGGCAACTGAAGGTTTGGCTTCCTTTATGGAAACTTTAGATGATGAGGTCAAGCAGCGCGGTGTTGCGATCAGTTATGACTCCAGACATCATTCACAAGAATTTGCATACGAATCAGCCCGCGTTTTGGGTGCACATGGTATTAAATCTTTTGTGTTCGAAAGCCTTCGTCCTACTCCAGAATTATCCTTTACAGTGCGCCATTTAAACACATATGCTGGAATCATGATCACAGCAAGTCACAATCCTAAAGAATATAATGGTTATAAGATCTATGGTGAAGATGGGGCACAAATGCCGCCTAAAGAATCAGATCTGATCACTAAATATATTCGTCAAGCAGATGATCTATTCGCAATCAAAGTTGCTGATAAAGAGAAATTAATTGCGGATCAGACGTTGACAGTGATCGGTGATGAAGTTGACCAGGCATACTTGGCAGAGGTCAATAATGTCACCATCGACCATGAGCTGGTTGAAAAAGAAGGGCAAACGATGAAGTTGATCTTTAGTCCCTTACACGGAACTGGCGCAATGCTTGGGGAAAAAGCTTTGAAGCAAGCTGGATTTAAGAACTTCACGATGGTACCTGAACAAGCTGTAACAGACGGTGATTTTCCTACTGTTAAGAAACCTAATCCAGAAGATGAGGCTGCTTTTGATTTATCGATCAAGTTAGGAAAGAAACAAAATGCTGACTTGTTGATCGCTGTGGACCCTGACGCAGATCGCTTAGGGGCAGCTGTTCGTCAACCCGACGGGCAATATCAATTACTGACCGGTAATCAAATCGCCGCTTTAATGCTAAACTATATTTTAGTTGCACGAGAAAATGCCGGCACATTGCCTGAAAACGCAGCTGCTGTTAAATCGATCGTTTCCAGTGAGTTTGCAACTAAAATTGCGGAAAAACATCATACTAAGATGGTCAATGTTTTAACAGGTTTTAAATTTATTGCTGAAAAGATCAAAGAATTTCAGGCTACTGATAGCCAAACCTTTATGTTCGGATTTGAAGAAAGCTATGGTTATTTGACTAAACCTTTTGTGCGTGACAAAGACGCGATCCAATCTTTAGTTATGCTGGCTGAAGTGGCTGCTTTCTATCGCGAACAAGGCAAGAATCTCTATGATGGCCTGCAAGATCTGTTCAAGGAATATGGATACTTTGCAGAAAAAACGATCTCACAAACTTTTGATGGTATCAAGGGGGCATCGCAAATTGACAGTTTGATGGCTAAATTCCGGAATGAAGCCCCAACTAAATTTGCTGGTTATACTGTCACAGCAATGGAAGATTTTGAAAAATCAGCCAAAACGTTTGTGGATGGAACGATCGAAACGATCAATCTGCCACAAGCAAATGTTTTGAAGTATTTGTTGGAAGATGGAACTTGGATCGCTATTCGTCCTTCAGGGACTGAACCTAAAATTAAGTTTTACATTGGTACGCAAGCAGATACTTATGAAAAAGCTCAGCAAAAACGAGCAGATTTTGAAAGTGCTATTAACCAATTTATTAATGAATAAAAACGTAAAAAGTAGCGAAGCATGTGGATCCTTTAAACAGGGCCATTAGTAGTCGACGCTGCTTTTTTGTTATGTTCGAAATAGTGCTTTTAGGGTTCATATCAGGATCTCTGTAGTTTTTGGTTACACAATTTACTAGAAGTTTTAGCGGGTCAAAAATATCGCGAAAACATGTTCGGTATGCTACAATGTATGTTGCTGGCTATGGGCCTAAACACAGAAAGATCGGGGGAATTATAATGATCGATAGACAAGATGACCATGAATTTGAGCTAGTATCAAATTACAAACCAACTGGTGATCAGCCTGATGCGATCGAAGAGTTAACTTCAGGTATTAAAGATGGTGAAAAGGCGCAAATTTTATTAGGTGCTACTGGGACTGGTAAAACTTTTACAATTTCAAATGTGATCAAAAATGTTAATAAACCAACACTTGTGTTAGCACACAATAAAACTTTGGCCGGTCAACTATACGGCGAGTTTAAGGAGTTTTTCCCCAACAATGCTGTGGAATATTTTGTTAGTTACTATGACTATTATCAACCTGAAGCTTATGTTCCTTCCAGTGATACCTATATTGAAAAAGATTCAAGTATTAATGATGAAATTGATAAGTTACGTCATTCAGCTACAAGTTCACTCTTGGAACGTAATGACGTGATCGTGGTTGCTTCAGTTTCTTCGATTTTTGGTTTAGGTGACCCATCAGAATATAAAGCTCACACGATCTCATTACGTGTGGGACAAGAAATTGAGCGTGACCGCTTATTAGGTCAACTTGTAGATATTCAATTTGAACGCAACGATATTGACTTTCAACGGGGGCGTTTCCGCGTCCGTGGTGATGTAGTCGAGATCTTTCCAGCTTCGCATGATGAACGTGCTTTAAGAGTTGAGTTTTTTGGCGATGAGATCGACCGGATCCGTGAAGTTGATCCTTTGACGGGTGAGATCTTGGGTGATCGTGATCACGTTGCGATTTTTCCGGCAACTCACTTTATGACTAATGAAGAACGAATGGAAGAAGCTGTTAATGCGATCTCTTCTGAGTTAAAAGAGCAAACAGACAAATTAAAATCAGAAAATAAATTACTAGAAGCACAACGCTTAGAGCAGCGGACAACTTATGATGTAGAAATGTTAAAAGAAATGGGCTATTGTTCCGGTATTGAAAACTATTCACGGCATATGGATGGTAGAAAGCCGGGTGAGCCACCATTTACGTTGCTTGATTTCTTTCCCAAGGACTTTTTGATCGTCGTGGATGAATCTCACGTAACGATGCCACAAGTTCGCGGTATGTATAATGGAGACCGTTCAAGAAAACAAATGTTAGTTGATTATGGCTTTCGTTTACCGAGTGCCTTAGACAATCGGCCCTTGAAGCTAGAAGAATTTGAAAAACATGTTAACCAAATCGTATATATGTCAGCCACGCCGGGGCCATATGAACATGAACAAACTGATGATGTCGTTGAACAGATCATTCGACCGACTGGATTATTAGATCCTGAAGTTGAAGTCCGAAAAACTGACGGGCAAATGGATGATCTGGTCAGTGAGATCAATAAACGGGTAAAAAGACATGAACGGGTCTTTGTCACAACTTTAACTAAAAAGATGGCAGAAGATCTGACCGATTATTTTAAAGAATTGGGGATCAAGGTTAAATATTTGCATTCAGATATTAAGACTTTGGAACGGACTGAAATTATTCGAGACTTGCGCTTAGGTAAATTTGATGTTTTAGTTGGGATCAATTTATTGCGTGAAGGGATCGATGTTCCGGAAGTCTCTTTGATCGCTATTTTGGATGCTGATAAAGAAGGTTTCTTACGTAATGAACGTTCATTGATCCAAACGATCGGACGTGCATCTAGAAATGAACACGGACACGTTATTTTATATGCTGATTCCGTGACAGATTCCATGCAAAAGGCGATGGATGAAACGCAACGGCGGCGGAATATCCAACAAGAATATAACGCAGAGCACGGTATCGTACCACAAACGATCAAAAAAGAAATACGTGCTTCAATTTCTGGAGTTTTGCCTGTCTCTGACAAGAATAAAGATTCAGAGGGTGTTGACTTTTCCAGCATGAAGAAGTCAGAACAAAAAGAAATGATCTCAAGCTTGGAAGATCAAATGAAACAGGCGTCGAAACGCTTAGACTTCGAAGATGCTGCCACCCTACGTGATACTATTTTGGAATTGAGAGCGCAGATCAGTTAAGTAAGCTCTAGTTAGAAAATCGAGCGATAATATGTGAAAGAGGGAAAAAGGTTGGCACAAGATAAAATTGTGATCCACGGCGCACGTGCGCATAATTTGAAAAATATTGATGTGGCTATTCCTAAAAATAAATTTGTTGTAATGACTGGTTTATCAGGATCTGGGAAAAGTTCTTTGGCTTTTGATACCTTATATGCTGAAGGCCAACGTCGTTATGTTGAAAGTTTATCAGCCTATGCTAGGCAATTTTTAGGTCAAATGGATAAACCAGATGTTGATTCGATCGATGGGTTGTCACCAGCAATTTCGATCGATCAAAAGACGACGTCTAAAAACCCACGTTCAACTGTTGGTACGGTGACAGAAATTAATGATTATTTACGTTTATTGTGGGGACGAGTTGGGACACCGATCTGTCCCAATGATGGACATAAAATTACTAGCCAGGCACCAGAACAGATGGTAGACCGTGTCTTGAATTTACCAGAGAGAACTAAACTACAGATACTAGCCCCAATCGTGCGTGCACAAAAGGGGCAGCATAAAAAAATTTTAGAACGGATCAAGCGTGAAGGTTTTGTGCGGTTGATCGTTGATGATGAAATGCATGATGTCGAAGAAGAGTTGGAATTAGACAAGAATGTTAAACATTCGATCTCTGTAGTTGTTGACCGGATCGTAGTCAAAAAAGGTGCTAGATCTCGTCTGTTTGATTCCTTTGAATCAGCCTTACGTTTATCTGGTGGATATGCTTATGCGGATGTGATCGATGGTGAAACTATTCAATTCTCAGAAAATTTTGCTTGTCCATATTGCGGTTTTACGATCGGTGAACTAGAACCACGTTTATTTTCATTTAATGCGCCTTTTGGTGCTTGTCCTGACTGTGATGGCTTGGGGGTTAAGTTAGAAGTTGATAAAGACTTGGTCGTCCCAGATCCTGATAAAACCTTAAATGAAGGGGCACTAGCTCCTTGGAATCCGATCAGTTCTCAATATTATCCAACTCTATTGGCTGAAGCCTGTGATAAATTCGGTATTGATATGGATAAACCATTTAAGAAATTGACTAAAAAACAGCAAAAGACTGTTTTGTATGGTGCTGGAGAAAAAACCTTCCATTTTGTATTTGAAAACGACTTTGGTGGTAAGCGCGATTTGGATATGCAATTTGAAGGGGTCATCAATAATGTTTCACGACGTTACCGTGAAACAAATAGTGATTTTACGCGTGATGTAATGCGTAAATATATGACAAGTTTAACGTGTCAAACTTGTCATGGTTACCGTTTAAATCGTAAAGCTCTGGCAGTTAAGATCGGTGGTAAGCATATTGGTGAAGTTTCAGATTATGCGATCGGTGATTCTTTGACTTTTTTTGCAGGCTTAGAGTTTTCTGAACAGAATGAACAAATCGCTCAACCAATTTTAAAAGAGATCAAGAACCGTCTGACCTTCTTACAAAATGTCGGTTTGAACTATTTAACTCTCAGTCGCTCAGCTCGTACGCTTTCTGGTGGCGAAGCACAAAGGATCAGGTTAGCCACACAAATTGGTTCTAACCTGTCGGGCGTTATGTATATCTTAGATGAACCGTCGATCGGTTTACATCAACGAGATAATGATCGTTTGATCGCTTCATTGAAAAAAATGCGTGACCTGGGTAATACTTTGATCGTGGTTGAACATGATGAAGATACGATGCGAGCAGCTGATTATATTATTGACATCGGTCCGGGAGCTGGGATCAATGGTGGTCAGGTAATGGCAAGTGGTACACCTAAACAAGTTGCCCGTTCTGCCAAGTCGATCACTGGTCAATATTTATCTGGTAAAAGGTATATTCCGATCCCTAAAAAAAGACGCGCAGGTAATGGTGAATTTGTAACGTTAAGTGGTGCGAGTGAAAACAACTTAAAGAATATTACCGTTGATTTTCCCTTAGGTAAATTCATTACTGTAACTGGTGTATCCGGCTCGGGTAAATCGACATTAGTTAACTCGATTTTAAAGCGTGCTTTAGCCCAAAAGCTAACACGTAATTCTGAAAAACCAGGGAAGTATGAAAAAATTTCAGGTTATGAACCGTTAGAAAAGGTGATCGATATCGATCAGTCACCGATCGGACGCACACCGCGGAGTAATCCCGCTACTTATACTGGTGTATTTGATGATGTACGTGCTTTATTCGCTCAGACTAACGAAGCAAAACTACGTGGTTATACTAAAGGACGTTTTAGCTTTAATGTTAAGGGTGGTCGCTGTGAAGCATGTAAGGGTGATGGGATCATTAAGATCGCTATGAACTTTTTGCCTGATGTTTATGTGCCGTGTGAAGTATGTCATGGGACCCGTTTTAATTCTGAAACACTTGAGATCGAATATAAGGGCAAAAATATTTCACAGATCTTAGATATGACAGTCGAAGAAGCGTTGAACTTTTTTGCTCCCATTCCTAAGATCAAGCGTAAATTGCAAACTATCATGGATGTTGGCTTAGGTTATGTTAAATTAGGCCAACCTGCTACGACTTTATCCGGTGGTGAAGCCCAGCGGATGAAGTTAGCGTCTGAATTGCACCGTAAATCAAATGGCAAGACTTTCTATATCTTAGATGAGCCAACTACGGGCTTGCATAGTGAGGATGTCAAGAATTTACTTTCAGTCTTACAACAGTTAGTTGATAAGGGCAATACCGTGCTAGTGATCGAACATAACTTGGATGTGATCAAGACCTCAGATCATCTGATCGACCTAGGACCAGAAGGTGGCGAAGGTGGCGGTCAGGTCGTTGTTACTGGTACGCCAGAAGATGTTGCTGACTGCGAAGAAAGTTATACTGGTCAATATTTAAAAAATATTTTAGCAAATGGACATTATAAATAAGAATTAGCTATTTAAAAAAGTGGATGACTTGCATTTTACAGTGAAACTGCTAAAGTTTATTTATACTAATTTTTAAAGATGGGAGAGATCATTTTGGCAAAAGTTGAAAGTTTTACATTGGATCATACTGCTGTTAAGGCACCGTATGTTCGTTTAATTGCTTCTGAAGAAGGAACGAAGGGTGACAAAATCTCAAATTACGATTTGCGTTTAGTTCAACCTAATGAAAATGCGATCCCAACAGCAGGTTTGCATACGATCGAACATATGCTTGCAGGTTACTTGCGTGACCACATGGATGGAGTGATCGATTGTTCTCCATTTGGTTGTCGGACTGGATTTCATTTGATCACATGGGGCGAACACGATACAGTTGAAGTTGCAAAAGCCTTGAAACAGTCCTTAGAAGATATTACAGCAGCTTCATGGGATGATGTCCAAGGGACAGATATCAAGAGTTGCGGTAATTATCGTGACCACTCACTATTCTCAGCTCAAGAATGGTCTAAAAAGATTTTAAGTGAAGGTATTTCTTCAGAACCATATGAACGTAAAGTTGTTAAATAAATAATAAAAAATCCTAGAGGTGTGAAGTGCCCCATAATTGCTAGACATAGAGTTCTAACAGTTTGGGGCATTTTTTATTTGCTAAAAGGTTTCTTGATCTATATAAAAAATATATAATAAGAAAAGTTAGTGAATAAACTAACTTACTTATAGTTTTTAAATATAATAATAGACAATTAGAGGTGTCAGTTATGAATGAAAAATATTCGAGTATCTTTGATATAGTCGGCCCAGTAATGATCGGTCCCTCGAGTTCTCATACAGCTGGCGCAGTTTTACTAGGTCAAGAGGCTAGCA
>DXAP01000089.1 GCA_019116985.1 Candidatus Ligilactobacillus excrementavium
GGTATTGAACACAACTTAACACGTTCATTGGTAGGCTTTTGGGTAAAGATTGAATTGACGGTTTTCGTTTATGATCTCGGCTTTTTTGATTTTGATGAAAATAAGATTATTACGAACTAGCACCACGCGTAGATACATTATATTTATCTAATTGAAGTTAAGTGTGATCAGAAATTTCAGTGTGTTATTACATTATTGCTTTACTTTTAATATTATACGGTATATAATATTGATATAAGATATAGATTGAATGAAACTGCAGTGAAATTCGTGAGATGCAGGGGGAGTAGTTATGGATAAAGCGAGGTATTTAGTTGACCTAGAAGAATACCTGGGTGATTTGAGTGAGGACGAGAAAAAAAGTGCACTAGAATTCTACGAAGAATATTTAACTGATGCTGGATTGGAAAGTCGAGACGAGATCGAAAATGAGTTGGGGACACCTCGTCAGTTAAGTCGTAAGATCTTGGCGGATCAATCGATCAAACAAAGTGAAAAGGAAGCAAAAAACGGTCGATTTGCGACACCACAGTCTAATTCGAAAATGATCTGGTTGATTGCTTTGGCGATCATTACCTCACCATTTACTTTGGCGATCGGATTTTTTGTCCTGATCGCCTTGGTGGTAGTCGGTGCACTATTGTTTGCTGCGATAGTTAGTTTGGTAGTCATGATCGCAGCTGCGATCGTGATGGCTGGAATGGCATTGTATGCCGGATTAGGTTTGTTGTTTACAGCTCCCTTTGTAGGTCTCTTTTATATTGGTGGTTCCTTAACAGCGGCAGCAGTTTTGATGATAGTGATCCCGATATTATATTGGATCTGTGCTGCTGTGATCCAGGGGATCGCGAACTTTTCCCGTTTCGTTTACCGCAAATACGGAAATCGTAAAGGGGGTCGAAAATAATGAAAAAAACATTTAAATGGGGCTGGATCCTCTTAGTAGTTGGGATAGTTTTCTTGATCATTGGTGGTTTTGCTCATGGTGCGAAAGACGTAGTATTTAACAATTGGCGTCCAATGGTCTATAGTACTAAAGCTGATTATCATAAAAATTATGACATCGATGATTTTAACCAAATTGACGTTTCTGCCAGCAACGCTGATGTTAAGATCCGCCGTGGAAATGAGTATCAAGTTAAATATAGTGGGCGCAAGAGTGCACGTCCAAGCGTCAAAGTTGTGAATGGTCGTTTGACAGTTCGACAAAAAGGTTCGACTCAAAAGAATCGTTTTGTTGGTTTTCGTTGGTTTGGTAATGAAAAAGATGTTAGCAATAAAGTGACAGTTTATGTTCCTGACAATGTGAAATTAAAGAAGGTCCGTAACCTTAATAACTATGGCGAAACAGATATTAAGGGCATCAGTACTGATTATTTAGAAGCAATCGGTTCTGAAGGAGCTTTGAAACTAAGCAACATGAATATTGATGATGCCAATGTTGAAATGCGAGATAGTAGTGAAGTTCGGTTTGAAAACACCAACTTGTTAGCTGGATTAGTGACAAGTGAAGATTCGGATATTAACGTCTCAAATGGTGCTTTACGTCACGTTGAGATCCAACAAGAAGACGGCGATGTCAACATGCGTAATGTTGCTTTGGATGGTGGTAAAGCTGAATTGTCTGATGGTGACATCAACTTATCAGAAAGTACAGTTTCTCGTGGTTATTTAGTTACAAATGATGATGGTGATAACGTCTTGAGAAACATTAAAGCTGGTGGTTATGAAGTGGTCAATGAAGATGGTGACAATAGTTTATTTGGTAAAACAAGTGAGGGTGGTAACATCCACAGTGGTACTAGACAAAATGTGATCACTGTTAAGAATTCAAGCGGAGATAACACAGTACGCTAAGCCGGACGTTTTAAGAAAGGAAGCATTGCTTATGAAAATTCAAGTAACCGCTGATCTGCTTGACGGACTGGTTTTAGCCTTACTAAATCGAGAGGACTATTATGGTTATGCGTTAACGCAAGAAATGCAAAAAGCAATTTCGATTTCAGAATCAACGATGTATCCAGTGCTACGTCGGTTAAAGAAAGATGGTTATTTAACGACATACGATCAGCCGTTTCAGGGCAGAAATCGGAGATATTATCAAATCACTGAAAGTGGTGAACAGCATTTAGCTAAAGTTTATAAAATGTGGACAGATTACAAGAAAAGTTTGGATCAAGTCTTTGTGCCAGATGAAAAGCATGATGCAACTAACGCAAATGCATGAACAAAAATCTAAGTAGCAAGAATTTTAATGGTGCGTGACCAGTATTAAAGGAGCGAGAAATATGAGTAAGAAGAAAAAACAATTAACAAAATCAACCAATAAGGTCGTTAGTGGTGTGTTCGGTGGTGTAGCTGAGTACTTCGGCTGGGATAAGTCGATCGTACGTTTGATCGGTACCTTTTTAATTATTTTTCCCGGAAACATCATTTTGGGAGCCATTTTCTATTTTGCCGCTGCGATCATCATGCCTGATGCCCCTAGCCAGCAAGGAGGTTCAAAAGATGATGATGATGACTCAGTGATCGAGGGCGAATTTAAAGAAAAATAAGTGAGCAATAGAAAGTTTTTCCAGCAATACATAGCTGGGAAAGCTTTTTTATTAGTTTGAATATTCAAGCTTTTTTGTTTGTTAGAAAACATTTTCTTCGTTAAAGTAAGGGTGTAGAGACGTTTTGATATATATAGCCAAAATATTTTATGAGGAGGGATAAGTTGAAAAAATTATTGCGTTTTTTAGGCATAGCTTTGTTACTAGTTGTTGTAGTGTCTGGATGTTCCAATAATTCAAGTCATAAAGAAAGCTCTGATGATCAAAGTCATTCTTCACAAAAAATGGAGATGCACCATGGCTCAAATTCCAAGAAAGATAGCTCTTTAAAAAAGGCTAAGCATCCTAAATATGAAGCTGGTTCTAAGGTTAAATTAAGTGCAGATCATATGAAAGGTATGAAAAATGCCAATGCGACGATCGTGAATGCATATGATTCAAAATTGTACGCAGTAGACTATAAACCTTCTTCTGACAAAAAAGCCGTTAAAGATCATAAATGGGTCACTAATGACGAGATAGAAGGTAATCGCAAGGAATACGATCAAGGCGATAAAGTGACGCTAACAGCTGACCATATGCCAGGAATGAAAAATAGTTCAGCAACGATCGTTGAGATCAAAGACGGTCCGGCATATATGGTCAATTATCAGCCGACAAATGGGGATAAGCAGGTCAAAAATCATAAATGGGTTGCAGAAGACGAACTAAAAGCGCGTTAGAATAACGTCGTGAAGATAAACAAAAATATAACCATTATCCAAGCTTAAATCAGTGAGGATAATGGTTATTTTTATTTATTTTTGATCAATGGTGAATCAGCTTTATCGCCGAACCACTTTTGGTTGATCTGTTCTAAGGTCCCATCTTTTCCTAGTTTAACGAGTGCCTGATCGATCTTTTGTTTCATCGTGACATCACTTTTGCGCATACCTACACCAAATTGTTCATCGGGGAAGGCACCGCGGATAGTTTGAAAATCTTCGGGATGCTTTTGATGAGCGATGTAGTAATCAGCGTAACTACTGTCGATCAATAGTCCTTGGATCCGACCAGAATTTAAGTCAATGAAGGCATTAGTGAACGATTCGTATAAAACGGGTTCATTGTCTTTGATCCGATCTTTTAAAAGTTTAGGATATTTGTTGATATCATTTGACCCAGACGAACCGGTTTGTGCACCTAAGACTTTACCTTGCATGTCCGCTAAAGAGTTGATGTGGTCTTTTTTTAGTGATACTAAGACCTGGTTATTTTTCAAATACGTGCGGCTAAAAGCCACTTTAGAGCGACGTTCGGGTGTTTTGGTAAATCCATTCCAGATCAGGTCGATCGTCCCGTTTTTTAATTCAGTTGCGTTCATGGACCAGTCGACCGTTTGAAAGTTAGCTTTGATGCCATAAGTTTTAAAAACCGCTTTGGCTAAGTCGATGTCGTATCCCACTAACTGGCCATTTTTTTGACGGTAGCCCATCGGTACAAAGGTATCATCGACACCGATCGTCACATAACCGCGCTTTTGGATCTTAGCCCAGTTGTCTGTTTGATCAGCTTTTTCACCCACTGATACGCTGCAGGCACTTAAAAAGAGCAGACATACTAATGATAGAAAAATTGTTAGTAAGTGTTTCTTTTTCAAACAGCGTCGCCTCCTAAAGCATCCAAAGCATTGACAGTAAAGACTTTATCAGCAGTTTGCTTGGCAAAATCCATATCATGGGTCACGATCACTTGCGTCATTTTTTCATTCTTCAAACTCAAGATGATCTGACCGACTTTTTCACGTAAGGCAGGATCCAAAGCCGAAGTTGGCTCATCGTAACACAAGACTTGTGGTTCCATCGCTAAGGCACGGACGATAGCGACCCGTTGTTGCTGCCCACCAGATAACTGGTAGGGATAGAGCTGTTCTTTTCCAGCTAAGTCTAATTGTTGGAGCAATCTTTCAGCCTGTTTCTCTGCGACTTTTTCCGTTTGTTTGAGTACTAATTTGGGAGCCAAAGTTATATTTTGTAGCACAGTCAAATTAGGAAAAAGTTGGTAGTCTTGGAAAACGACCCCGATGATCTGTTCTGCATTTGTTGGATCTGTTGGGTCAAAGGGTTGACCATTTAATAAAAACGAACCTTGCTCTGGAGTTTCCAGACCACTTAAGCAGCGGAGTAAAGTTGTTTTGCCGGCACCAGAAGGGCCAACAATGGCTAATATCTGTCCATCAGGTATTTCTAAATTCAAGTTATCTAAAATGGTACGTTCACCAAATTTTTTTGTAATATTTTTTAATTCAAGCATAAATGATCCTCCTATCTCCACTTCGAGTAGTGCTGTTCAACTTTACGCAAAGCATATGAAGCGACACCAGTCATGGCTAAATAAATGACACCGACTAAGACTAATGGAACTAAGGTGACATCGCGGGCAGTGGCGACGTTACCGGCACGTAAGAGATCGCCTAACCCGATGACGTAAACTAAGGATGTATCTTTAACTAAGTTGACGACTTCGTTACCGATCGAAGGTATCACGATCTTGACAACTTGCGGGATCACAATATGCATCAAAGTTTGCCATTTGGTCAAACGCAAGACTTTGGCGCTTTCGAATTGACCTTCAGGAATTGCTTGGAAACCACCACGAAAGATCTCGGCAAAATAGGCAGTGTAGTTCATGATGAAAGCACATAAAGCAGCGTCATAACGTTGGAAAATGATCCCAATGATCGGTAGACCGTAAAAAACAAAAATCAATTGTAATAAGAGAGGGGTACCACGCATGACCCACACGTAAAATTTTAAAATGGCACGGAGTGGTTTAAATTTAGAAAGAAGCCCTAAACTAACAAGGACACCTAAGGGAATTGAAGCAATCAGGGTCCACAAAAAGATCTTAATAGACATCCAAGCTCCTGCTAGTAAAGATGGTGCAATTTGTTCAATATAAGTCATAATAAAACCTCCAATTATAAAAACAGAGTGGAGAACCCCGCTTAAAAGGAGAGCACTAGCGGGCTTTCACACCATATTGTGTTTTTAGCAATATGGGGTAAAAGATAGCTAGGCGCAACCTTTTGGGGTTCAAAACTCGACTATAAAAACAGAGTGGAACAAGTCGGTTAAGTCACGACTTAATCAACTCGCAAGACAGTAACAGTTAAAATTAATAAAAAAAGTCGTCCTCTATGTCACAATAGACACAAAGGACGACTTTAGCCGTGGTCCCACCTCGTATTTATTACCTGCTTACACAGATAACCTCAGCGAGTTTGATCAAATGATTATTTAGAAAATAAAAAAGTCATCCCTAGGCATTAGGCCTAAGAGGACGACTATTCGCGGTTCCACCTCATGTTTTTCGCTTGCTCACACAAACGAACTCACGGAGTTTAATTTGATCAAACTCGTGCGCTAACGGGGCATTTTCCGGAATTTCTTACTTTTATATATATACTCGACTACATTCAGAAAATCAACTGACAGGTGTGATTCATTATAAACTATCATGTATTCTTTCCAGCTCCGAATACTCTCTGTCTGTGTTTATAACTACTAGTCTGCTCATAGTTTTTGTTTGTTATTAAGTTGTATTTCATTATAAACGCGATATAAGAGAAGTCAAGCTAAAATTTAAGAACGGTTTAGCTAAAACTTAGGTTCATTTGCTGTGTTGTAAGTTCTGATCTTAGGTGGAACGTAGTCTGCCATAAAGTTAAAAATTTCATCTAAGGAATCTGAAAAGAGTAATTTCTGGCGGTCTTCAGAGGTCAAGAACTCTTTTTCAGTCATTTGATCAAACATAATTTTCAAAGGGTCATAGTATCCCTTGACATTATAAAAGACACAGGGATTATTATTTTCGCCAATACGAGCCCATGAAAAAGCTTCAATAATTTCCTCCAAAGTTCCCGGACCGCCGGGTAATGCAATACAGCCATCAGCCAGGTCGAGCATCATTTGTTTTCTTTGTGCCATATTATCGACGACTTTTAAGTCAGTTAATTTGTCAAACGCAGCTTCACGTTCTACCAATTTGTGCGGCATGATCCCGTGGACTTGTCCTCCATTATCTAAAACCTGTTCAGCTAGTAAGCCCATTAGACCTAAACCGCCACCACCATAAACTAGCTCGTAGTCATGCTCGACTAAATAATTTCCTAATTGAACGGTCGCTTCTTGATAGGCCTTTTCATTTCCCGTCGAAGCACCACAGTAAACTGCGATTTTTTGCATAAATTACTCTCCTTGTTTCGAATTGAAAATCTCTTGTTTAATATTTTAACATTTGCTACTAGTGATTAGCTTCCCACTCTTCTTTAAGTAGTGTCCATATATTGGTATCGTGAAATCCATCAGCTAACAGTTCGCTGGCTCGAACCATGCCATCCAAATGAAAACCTGCTTTTTGTGCCACATGATTACTAGCTACATTATCAATAGCTGCGTGGATCTCAATTTTATGCACATCATATTCTGAGAAACCAAGTTCACACATCGCTACCACTGCACGATGCATAATGTTATGGCCTTTGAATTTATTATCTAACCAGTAGCCGATCTCAGTGGAATGGTCCATTTGTAAAAAGCGGTTAAAACTGATCATACCAGCAACTTGTTTTTGATAAAGGATAATTAAATTTACCGAAGTTCCTTTACCAAAGTGTTCTAAAACTGTGCGTAAAAATTTTTCTTCGTCGGCCACATTTTGCATTCCTGCTACCCAAGGTAACCATGGGGCAAGGTCACTACGACTTTCTTCAACTAATGAGAAAAGAGGAGTTGCGTCTTTTTTTGGACGTGGAATGGCGAGACTGACTTCATCATCGATCTGGTATGTAAACATGTTAGGTCATCTCCTACAAAAATAGTTATATTAACTGTACGTACTTATTGCAAATTAAGCAATAAATCAGTACGATAACATTAACAAAAATCATACACTTCAGGTGTAATGGAAGGCAGATCATGATGGGTGAAGAATAAATATGTGTTGTTAGCTGATATGTTGGTCAATATGGGGATCGGTTTGATCATGCCGATCACAACTTTGTACGTGCACAATTCCTTACATAAGAGTTTAGTCATCGCTGGTTACGTTTTGCTAGGCTTTTCCGGTGCGATGACCGTCGGTAACTTGATAGGCGGACGTTTATTTGATAACTGGCATCAGAAAAAAACGATGTATTTGGGTGGAACAACACAGGTTTTATCCTTATGTTTACTGACTTTATTTCCGATTTGGCCTGTGTATCCCATTTTATTAGTTTTTTATGGCTTGGGATTAGGAGTTTTGAACTCGGCTGTGAATGGTTACTTAGCTTTTTTACAAAAGGATGACCCAAATATTTTTAATAATGGCTACTGGTTAGCTAATATCGGGATGGCGTTAGCAACGCTTTTGTCTGGTTTGTTATTTGACATTAGTATTCGGTTGATCTTTGGGGGTTCTGCGTTTTTGTTTATGCTGACCTTGGTTTTGGTCCGTTTTAAATTTCAGGACTTTACCACGGCTAGATTTTCCGCCAAAACGACGACGGGCACGGTGCGAACTAGTTTGGCAAATAAGCTCGGGATCTTTGTGGTCTGTTCAACAATGATCGTGATCTGGATGTGTTACGAACAGTGGAACAGTAATGTGTCGGTCTTAATGACCAGCCAGGGGATCTCGGTGTCACGTTACAGCATGTTATTTACGATCTCAACCTTGGAGATCGTAGCCTTGCAACCTTTTATCACACGCTTGTTTCCCAACACTTTTAGAGCTGATAAATTGAAAGTGACTTTAGGTGTCCTGGTTTTTGCTTGTTCTTACCTGGTTTTAGTCAATGCCCATGAGTATTGGCAATTCGTCGCTGGGATCACTTTTGTTTCTTTAGGTGAAATACTCGCACTAACAGCGATCCCGATGTTATTGAATCGTTATGCACATGACCACGATCGCGGTACGATCCAGTCTTTAGGAAGTTTATCGGGTTCATTAGGGCGGGCTTTAGGACCATTGACTGGTGGTTGGTTGATCACGGCCCTAGGTTATGACAAGACATTTTTAATTTTCTTTTTCGCTCATGTGGCAGTAGCACTGCTCCTAGGTTGGGTGCGCATGCCCCAATTAACGAGCAACAAATCAATGGAAGGATGAAATATTATGCGCGCAATTTTAACTACGATCGGACAAGACCAAGTCGGGATCATTGCAGGTGTTAGCAAGTATTTGTCAGATCATGAGATCAATATTTTAGACGTTTCTCAGACGATCATGGGTGGCAATTTTACAATGATGATGTTGGTCGACTTACCGCAGACGACTGATTTCCAAAATTTGACAGCAGAATTATCTAAATTAGGGACCAGCTTAGGCGTGGAGATCAACGTACGTAACGAGGAGATCTACCGTGCCATGCATCAACTTTAGAAACAAGGGGTGGATACAAGCTATGGAAACAGAAAAAATTATGGAAACGGTCAATATGATCGCCAACGAAAATTTGGATGTTCGGACGATCACCATGTCGATCTCCTTGTTGGATTGTATTGATAGTAACAGTGATGTTGCCTGCCAAAAAATTTACGATAAGATCACAACTAAGGCCCAGGACTTAGTTAAAGTTGGCCAGCAGATCGAGGCTGAATATGGCATCCCGATCACTAACAAGCGGGTGACAGTCACACCGATCGCGATCGTTGCTGCGGCTAGTCATGATAAGGACTACGTCAAATACGCCAAGACATTAGATCGCGCGGCACAAACGATCGGGATCGACTTTATTGGTGGTTACTCGGCTTTAGTACAAAAAGGATTCCAGCAAGGTGACCGTACGTTATTGAGTTCTTTACCAGAAGCCTTGGCTGAAACTGACCTAGTTTGTGCGTCAGTCAATGTTGGTTCTACCCGTTCGGGGATCAACATGGACGCCGTGGCGCAGATGGGACAAGTGATAGTTGATGCTTCCAAACGTGATGTGATGACTAACGCTAAAATGGTCGTTTTCTGTAATGCAGTCGAAGATAATCCCTTTATGGCAGGTGGTTTCCAGGGAGTTAGTGAGCCGGATGTTGTTATTAATGTCGGTGTCTCGGGACCAGGAGTGGTCAAATCCGCTTTAGAAAAGGTTAAGGGAGAATCGATGGATGTTGTTGCTGAAACCATTAAACAAACCGCCTTCAAGGTGACACGAATGGGGCAATTAGTTGGTACTTTGGCGGCACAACGTTTGAACACACAGTTTGGCATTGTTGACTTATCCTTGGCGCCAACGCCCGCTGTCGGTGATTCAGTTGCCCAAATTTTGGAAGAAATTGGGCTGGAAAGTGTTGGTACCCACGGGACAACGGCAGCTTTAGCTTTGCTGAATGATGCAGTTAAAAAAGGTGGGATCATGGCTTGTAGTCACGTGGGCGGGCTATCGGGCGCATTTATCCCAGTTTCAGAAGATGCAGGGATGATCGATGCTGTCACCGCGGGCCATTTGAACATCGAAAAACTAGAAGCCATGACGGCCGTTTGTTCTGTAGGCCTCGACATGATCGCGCTGCCTGGCAAGACTCCCGCAAATACTATTTCCGCGATCATCGCGGATGAAGCGGCGATCGGGATGATCAACAACAAAACAACTGCGGTACGTGTCATTCCGGTGCCAGGCAAAGATGTCGGCGATACTATCGAGTTTGGTGGATTATTGGGACATGCACCGATCATGGGCGTTAACCAGGCTTCATCGGATGCGATGATCCAACGTGGCGGGACGATCCCTGCCCCGCTCCACAGTTTTAAAAATTAGTTTTTAGTGGTCCATGAGGCTCTTGACCGGATAGAAGTTGAGCGGGGCGATTGCTAGTTTGGCAAAATTAATGGTGAATTAGTTAGCTGCGTGCTCGATTTAGAGTGTAATTGGACCAACATCAGCTGAACTTGGGTCCGATTAAATATTAAATGGCCCCACCTCAAGTCGATGTTGGGCCAAATGAGTTAGATTTGGCCCGAAGTTAGCTAAACTTAGGGCCAATTAACTACTTTTTCGCTCAATTAGCCTTTTATTGTGTTTAAATCGTTTTCTATTGCTTTTATTATAAACAAGGTATATCATCATTACTGGTTACTTAATTAAATAAGACATCTGGGGTGCCATTAGGCTGAGAAAACACCCATTGAACCTGATACGGTCAATACCGGCGAAGGGAGTCAGTTTTTATCTGGTCGCAAATTGCGAATGTTAGTGATAATAATGGTCTCTTTTGGCTTAAGCTGAAGGAGACTTTTTTATTGCTGAAATTACGATAGATCTTTTAAAAATCATGTTTTTTCGTGTGTGCTTTGAAATTTGGTTGAATGGTCCTTTAGTTGTCGATCTAAGTTAGGAGAGAGAACTATGCACGAAAGAAAAAAGAATGCTTGGCATTTACGGGATGTGATCTTGCTGACATTGACGGCAATTTTTACAGGTGTAATTTATTTTGGGGTCGTTTTTTTATACAATGGATTAACTGCAGTTTTGACACCTCTGGGCTTGGCACCTTTTGGTAATGATTTGATTTTAGGACTGTGGACGATGGCTGCACCACTTGCAGCTTGCTTATTACAAAAAGTCGGTTCCGCTACGATCGGCGAAATGTTGGCGTCAGCCGTTGAGGCGATTTTAGGAGGTCAATGGGGGATCAGTACTTTGATCTCAGGTTTTGTCCAGGGCTTTGGTTCAGAACTTGGTTTCACTTTTACAGCTTATAAACGTTATGACATGTTCAGTTTGACCATATCAGCTGTGACAACTACGATCGTGACTTTCACTTGGGATCTGTTTCGAGAAGGTTATGCTGCTTACCATGGTTGGATGATCATTGCTTTGTTTTTAACACGTTTATTGTCGATCTGGCTCTTTGGTGCATTATTAGTCCATGCAGTTGTTTCATTGCTAGAACGTTCTCACATGTTACGCACAGAATAAAGGGGAGAGTTTACTGTGAGTTATATTGATGTGAATGACTTGACCTTTAGTTATACCAAAAATGAGCAACCAGTTTTACAAGATCAGCAACTTAGTTTTGACCAGGGGACTTTTAATGTTTTGACAGGGCCATCTGGTGCAGGTAAATCTACGCTCTTGCGGATACTTTGTGGGTTGTTTCCACAATTTACCGGGCATTTGCAGTCTGGCCAAGTCATGATAGATGGACAGGACGTAACAGAAATGGACACTACTGCACGCGCCCAAAAAATTGCGATGTTATTTCAAGTACCAGCGGAACAGTTTGCAATGCCGACTCCGCGCGAAGAATTGATTTTCACGCTGGAAAATTTGCAAGTCCCACCTGAACAAATCGATGACAAGATCCAGCGTGCTTTTGAATTTGTCCAGATCACTCAACTTGCAAAACGTAAGTTTGTGTCACTTTCTGGTGGTGAACAACAAAAAGTCGCACTTGCCATAATTTTGGCTTTGGATGCTGATACTATCTTGTTAGATGAACCATTTGCTAACGTTGATCCGCAAGCACGTAGTTTCTTACTCCAAAGACTGACACAACTCGTTAAGAGTTACCATAAGACAGTCATTATTGCGGAGCATGATTTGTCAGACTACCAACGATTAGCTGATCATCTTTATGTTATGGATCCTGGCAAACGTCAGGTACATTTAGCAACTACTACTGAAATGGCGCAACGTTTTCAATATTTCGAACAACAAAAACACGTTCCACGAAAAATTAGTCTGCCACAGCGAGAAGATGAGGTTGAATTTAAACTGCGGGATTTTGAGACAGGTCACCAAGCGACTTTGATACAGCAACCTGCTTTTGACTTGATGAAACAGCGTTTAACGGTGATCACTGGGCCAAATGGTGTGGGAAAATCTACCTTGTTAAATGTTTTGACTAAATTACAAGATTATAAGGGTACAGTTTTGTGGGAAAATCATGAAATCAAGCAGTTAAAAGTGAAAAATTATAGCCGCCAGGTCGCCTTGGCTTTTCAGGAAGCAGTTAGTCAATTTTTGAAGGTAACGGTGGCCGAGGAATTAGAATTAAGTTTGCAACACCAATATAACCAGCTTTGGACCAAAAAAAGAGTACAAGTTACTTTGAGAGATTTAGGGTTAGCCGATTTTTTGGATCATGTAGTTTACCAATTAAGTGAAGGTCAGAAAAGGAAGTTACAGATCTTATTGATGTTGATCATGGGGGTGCCAACTTTGTTGCTTGATGAACCCTTGACTGGTTTGGATTTGGTTTCAATTGATCAGATCATGAACTTATTAAGGCAGGCTGTTGATGAGGAAGGTAAAACGATCATTATGATCAGCCATCAGTTAGTTGATCTAGAATACTATGCTGATTATCACATTTCAATGCGCCACAAAGAATTATCTTACGAGGCGAGCCTATGAATTCAACAGTCTTATTGATAGTAGTTTTGTTGTGTGGTATTGAGGTTTCGTTTACTAGAGTCATTTCAGCAAATGTACTTTTGGTTTTAGTTGGACTGGTCATTATGTTATTTCGTCAAGCAAATTGGCGTTCATATGTACGTTTGTTTTTACTACCGTTATTACCGGCTTTAGGGGTTTGGTTTTCTATGACCTATTTTTCTGTTGGTCATGATATTCATTTTGCTTGGGTCTTGGCTACCCGGATCTATGCCTATTCTTTTTTAGGTGCGATTTTTACTTTTTCGACAACGATCAGCCAGACTTTAGCATCACTGGAACAAAACGCGCACATTCCGACGACCTTCGTCTACGGCATGTTAGCGGCATTAAACTTTGTGCCCAAAATTAGAAGTGAAGTGCAAACGATCAAAGTCAGTGCTCAAATGCGCGGCATCACCTTGCATTTTTGGTCACCACAATTATTATTCAAAAGTATTTTGGCAGCTTTGAAGTGGTCAGAGAACTTAGCGGAAGCAATGACTTCCCATGGTTTTGCCGAAAACAAGCCACGTACACATTATTCAGTGATCAAGATCTCGTGGTGGAATTATCCAGTTGCCATTATAGCTTTAGCAATTTTTCAAATGTTTTTATTTGCGGGCTTGCCGTAAAGAAAGTCAGCACAAGGACATTGAAATTTAAAGTCTGTGAGTGTTGCTTTCAAGTGAGTTTTTCATGTTTTATATAATATTTTAGGAGGATCCATTATGTCACAAACTAAAAATTCTACCCGTCTTTTGACCGAAACAGCGATCATGTCGGCCTTATCCATCGTTTTAAGCTACATAGTTATTTTCCGTATGCCTCAAGGTGGTAGCGTTTCGCTTGTCTTATTACCACTAATTTTCTTGGGCCTGCGCCGTGGTCCAGTATGGGCTTGTACTGCTGGCGCCATTTGTGGGGTCGTGCAATTAATGTTTGGTGGTTATTTTCTAAATCCACTGCAAGTTATCTTTGACTATGTTTTGAGCTTCGGGACTGTTGGCTTTGCGGGTTTCTTTGCTAAACCTTTGCAAGGAGCATTACAAGAAAAAAATCAGGGTAAGATCTTCGGTTATACTCTAGCTGCAAGTTTCTTGGGTGGTTTTATGGCCTACCTTAATAATGTGATCTCTGGCATTGTTTTTTACGCCGAATATACGCCAAAAGGCCAGTCAGTTTTCGCCTATTCTACGATTTATAACGCGACATATATGATACCAGAGGCACTGGCATCGATGGTGATCGTGTGGTTGTTAGCAGTTCGGGCACCCAAGTTATTTTTAACAGACAAATAATTTTTAACTTAGAAGAGAGTGTGACAAAAGATGTTTTGAAGTCGATTTGTAATAACGCAATCGTCGTTACAGTAAGGCTTCAATCTTTTGGAACACGTTTAAGGCCGCCGATTTAACCCATTTATTGAGATGAATCGACGGCCCTTTTAGAATCGCACAGCTAGTTATGTCTCAGCTCCTTTAATTTACGTTTATGGCAAATGGAGCACTGAAGGTAATTTGACAAAGAATACAAACGGCAGCCCTCGATTCAATTTAATTTATTCGTGAAAATGTTATAATGATGCTGTAAAGATTTATGGATAAGAGGGGGATCGTGATGGCAGTTGAAAAAATCAGTTTGGCACTGGGACCAGAAGACGTTTTACGTGCTAAACAAGAGAAGTATCCCGACAGAGATTTGAAACTTTTGGAATCTGTGGTCGATGAAGATAAGTTTATGTTATTGGATAAATCTAATCAAAAGACTGTGTTTGGTTCGGGCTTAAATTATGTCACGCAACATGAGATCGGCCAACCAAGTTGGGATGGCTACTATGAGTTTCGGTATTTTACGTTAGATACAAAACAACGAAAGATATTGGAAGCTATCATGCAAAGATGGGAAAATGATTATGATATCCCAGTGGGCCTAAAGTACAGCTTAGTGTTGCATGTACCTCATAAAAACCTGCAGTACTTGATGTTAAATGTGTGGCAGTCAGACATTGATTTTTTTGATTGGAATACTTCTTCTGGTAATAAGATCAATCAGTTTAACTATAACGAAAATTCACAACCTTATATCAGTCATTTTGTACTTGCACCGGAAAAGAAAGAAGAATAATAGTTTGAATGAAGCTAAAGTCGCTGGCAAATAGATGACTTTAGTTTTTTTAGTCGGTTATTGTATAATAAACGCAACTGAAATAAAGGAGTGGTAACGATGAAGATCCTAATTTTAGGTGGAGCGTTGGATCACGCAGATTCAGACGGTGCACTTCACGAACTAACTAGTCTCACTAACGATGAATTCTTTTTTAACAGTGAAGAATTAACGGATGATCAACTAGCACAAGTTGAAGTTATTTTGGGAAGTGCACCCAAAGTATTAGAACGGATCTTTAGTTTGCCACAGTCTCAACTCAAATGGATCCAAGCTTTTTCAGCCGGAGTTGATTATTATCCACTCGATGAATTGAAAAAAAGAGGCATCTTGTTGTCAAATGTCAGTGGGATCCATGCCGAGCCGATTGCAGAAACGGTTATAGGTATGATGTTAGCACAAATCCGTGGCCTCAAGTCTGCGGTTCAAAATCAACAACATAATATTTGGCAATCAAATGGAGCTAGTTATACACTTTTACGTGACAAGAAATTAGTCGTTTTTGGTACAGGACATATCGCGACACGGATCGCTGAGCTAGGCCAAGCTTTCAAAATGACTACTGTTGGGGTCAACCATTCTGGTCACAAAGCGACGGGATTTGCCAAGACTCAAGCGATCACACATTTGGATGAAACTGTTTTGAATGCCGATGTTATGGTTAATACGTTGCCTTTAACGGAGGAAACTAAGAGATTATATAATGAAACTTTTTTTGCTCAGTTGACCAATGCACCTTTATTTATCAATATCGGTCGTGGTCTAAGCGTTGTAACAGCCGATTTGGTCAAAGCCTTAAGGCAAGGACAAGTGGGTGCTGCTGGTTTAGACGTGACTGATCCAGAGCCATTACCAAGTGACAGTGAGCTATGGCAAATGGAAAACGTGATGATCACGCCACATGTGTCAGGATTATACGAGGAATATGTGCGAGATGTGGTAGATATTTTCGCTGAAAACTTACACCAATTCCAAGAAAACGAAACACTTGCAAGAAATGAAGTAAATCTGGAAAAGGGGTATTAAAAAGAACAGAGAAATCTGTTTAGAAGGTGAGTCCTCGCCGATTTTGACACCGGCGTTTTTTAGAATGTGTCGACTAAACACGGTCAAATGGTTATTGTCGGGCCGTTGTGTTTGTTAGTTGTATAAGCGCAAATTTCTGTTTCACGCAACTTGACTACTTTAATAAATAACAGAAAGAGAGAATTATTTATTTTGAACCTCAAGAAAAAATCAGTTCGCAATTTTATTTGGCTGGCGTTTATCGTGTATTTGCTAGCTGTCTGCATTTTATGCTTTGCCAAGACACTGCCATTAGTGATACCTGAAAGTAATCCCGTTCCTTATATATACGTGGGTAATGCACCGTTTATTTATCTGCCATTTGTCGAAATGCTGCATCTTGATTTTTACTTAAATATTTTAATGACATTTCCATTTGGTATCTTTATTGCTTTATTAAGAGCACATCTATTAAGTGTTGGCAATGTTCTTTGTTCAGGACTGGCACTTGGATCATTTATTGAAATTACGCAACTGATTTTGGATAATCTAAAATTAACTTCGCGTTGGATCGATATCAATGATGTTTTGGCAAATGCAGTCGGGTTTTGTTTGGGATATTGGTTGATGTCTTGGTTATTAGCGAAAATAATCAGATAGTCAAAAAGATGGCCCTTAAACGTGTTCCAAAAGATTGAAGCCGTATTGTAACAACGATTGCGTCATTCTGGTTCTTCGCTTTGCTACGACCCAAAATAATGCAATCGCCGTTACAAATTGGCTTCAAAACATCTTTTGTCTCACTCTCGTCTTTTTTTCTAAGTTTCTGACAAAGGTTGATTCAAGTAGTAATGGATAGATCCTTACGAAAGTTTCTAAAAATAATGTACAGTTTTATGCCAAATGTGTTTCTGCTTTCACCGACGCTCAATTTAACAAGTCCGTTAGCGTAAAGTATTTGTGGGTGAAGTTGTAAAAAGACAAAAAAAGAGAAATAACTCTCTGTTACAATTGTAATTGCAAAAGAACAATGAAAGAGAGAGTTATTTCCTAATGAATATTTTACAACAAATGGTGGCACAATTGTGGAGTGATTTTACTAAAAATGGTGAAAAAGTCCTTTATCAAGAAAGTTCTTTTGACGACTGGGTCGAAAATACGATGACTGCGGGGCGCGAGCTCTGTTTAAATTTGATCAAATTATTCCTAGAAGAAGCCGATCGCCAATTCAAGCAGTCTGAGATCCGAAAACGTAAATTTACGATCAAGGCGATCCGTGAAACGACTAAGTCAACTTTGTATGGCGACCTCACACTCAAACGGACTTACTATCAAAACAGAGAAACAAAGGAATATTTTTTCTTATTAGACAACTTATTGAGCTGGGAAAAATATAGCCGTATGACTTTAGCCGTCAAGGCACAGATCTTAGAAAACGTTGCGGAGCACACTTATCAAGAAGCAATCGAAATGATCCCGCATATTGGGATCCATTCTAAAACAACAGTCATGAAGATCGTTCACCACGAAGGCCGACAACTACCCAATAGTCCTGCTTTGCCTGAAAGGTCAGAAAGAAAAGCTGTCAAAACTTTATTTATTGAAGCAGATGAAGATCATGTGGCTTATCAAGATAGTAGGAATCGTTTTATGAAATTAGTTTATGTTCATGAGGGGTATGATCTAACTGATCCGCGTCATCCGCTGATCAATCCGCATTACTTTACCGGCAACTATCTCGGTTCAGACAACGAAGAGCTCTGGACAGAAGTCCTGGATTATATCGAAGCCCACTATCAGCTAGAACAAATTTACTTGAGCGGAGACGGAGCTAAGTGGATCAGGAATGGCGCCGACTTTATCCCTGATTGTAAATTTATCTTGGACCGTTTTCACCTGCGCAAATATTGTAAAAAGGCTTCTGTGGGGATCGCTGGCATGGACAGGACCTTGTATCATTGGGCTTTAGGTGGGGAGACTGACTTTATACAAGCTTATTTTAAAGTGCGCTTGAGTGATTCCACTGTCACTGTTAGCCAGCGCCAAAGCCTGAAACAAGCAGAGCTCTATCTAGCTAATAATGCCACAGCTATCAAGGATAATAGTTTAACTGATTATCATGGTTGTTCGGCCGAAGGACATATCAGTCATTATCTATCGCGTCGCTTAAGTTCTCGGCCCCTAGGTTGGAGTTTGGTTGGTGCTCAAAGTGTTGCCCGGGTACGAATTTTCAAGCTGAATGGCGGCCATATTGCGAGTTACCTACAAGAAAGACAGCTACAAGCTATCCAGCAAGAGAAAGCTGTCAAACTTGATCGCCGCTTAAACGTGCGTAAAAATATTAAAAATAAGTATTATGAAGCAGCACAAGCAGCCTTTAGCGGTCATCAAAGAGGACAGCACAGTTTGTGGCAACGTGGCATTCAAGTTGGCTGGTAGTTAAGTGCTGCACATTAGCTTAGAAGTAGGCTTGGGTGCTTGCCGACCAGTTTCTGTTGGAATTGTGACTAGGTCAAGAGAAGAAGCGGCAGCGGCTCTTGACCTAGTCACAATGGAAACATAAAATATCCCAAGTACAGAAGCTAGCTAAAAATAAATATAACAATTACAAAAAGCAGAGAAACAAGCTCTTTGAAAAGTTACCCACAAAAAGTTGACACTACCAACAAGTCCTTCAAACTTAACCTATAACTTATGATGCGTTACACTGAAGTTAGCTGGAGAATTTAATGACTTGTATTTGAGCTTTGAAACTCAGATCTGGGGGTTAGTCTACGGTGATACTGAATCGCAGAAAACGTATAAAGTATTGCTTAGCTCTCCTGTTTTTCTTTGTTCTCTTAATAGAAAGGGGTTTTTGTATGAAAGTACGTAAAGCAGTTATTCCTGCCGCTGGACTTGGGACACGTTTTTTGCCCGCGACAAAGGCGATCCCGAAAGAAATGTTACCGATAATTGATAAGCCAACGATTGAATTTATTGTTAAAGAAGCTATCGATTCGGGCATCGAAGATATTTTGATCGTCACTGGGAAAGGCAAACAACCAATTGAAAACCATTTCGATTCGAATCCAGAACTGGAAGCTAATTTAAAGGAAAAGGGCAAGTCGCATTTATTGCAACTTGTTCAAGAAACAACTAATATCAATTTGTTTTTCATTCGCCAGCCACATCCTAATGGCTTGGGCGATGCGATTTTACAAGCACGTGATTTTATCGATGACGAACCGTTTGTTGTCATGTTAGGTGATGACTTGATGCATGACAAAGTGCCATTGACCAAGCAATTGATCGATCGTTATGATAAGACACACGCTTCGACCTTAGCGGTAATGCGTGTCCCAGATGAAGAAACTAAAGATTATGGAATCATTAAGCCAATTTCGGAGTTATCCCAGGGACTTTACGATGTTGAACAATTTGTTGAAAAGCCCGATCCAAAAGATGCGCCGTCAAATTTGGCAATTATTGGTCGTTATTTATTAACACCTGAGATTTTTGATCTCTTACAAACACAAAAACCAGGTAAGGGTAATGAGATTCAATTGACAGACGCAATTGACCGCTTGAACTTAACGCAACGTGTATTTGCTCACGAGTTTACTGGTGAACGCTTTGATGTAGGTAACAAATTTGGTTACTTGAAGACAATGATCCGGTTTGGATTGCATAATCCGGAGATCAAGGATGATCTGACTGCTTATTTGAAAGAAGTCGGACAGCAACTAAACGGACAGTTTCAAGGTCAGTCTAAGAAACAAAATAAAAAATAGGCATAAGAAGCTGGGACATAACTAGCTATCCGATCTAAAAAGGCCGTTGATCTATCCCATTACATGGGTTAAATCAACGGCCTTTAAATGAGTTTCGCCTGGCAGAAGGCTGTGCCTAACTAACTAGCCGGCTCTAATGCAAAAAACGCATTATATCCGACTAGTCAATTAGTGCTCACCTTCTAAACGCCACGCTCCGCTCTCTGTTTTTAAACGTGTTCCAAAAGATTGAAGCATTGCTGTAAGGACGATTGGGTTATTCTGGTTCTTCGCTTTGCTACGACCCAAAATAACACAATCGCCGTTACAAAGCGGCTTCAAAATATCTTTTGTCTCACTTTCGTGTTTGAATTTATAATTCGCCACAAATAAAAACCAGCAACGATCCTTCATGTAGAAAATCGTTGCTGGTTTTATTTATCGAGTTTTGAGTATTTGTTTTAAACGAGTTTACCTTGTTCGAGTTAGGCAAGCCAGATTTTTGCGCCTGCTCAACCGCATCATTATACCGCTAAAAAACACGATATAATGTCAAAATCTATTAGTATTCAAAATCAATTATTCTTTTTTATCGTTATTTTCGTCATCTAATTTTTTATCTAATTTTTCTAATTGATGATGTGCGAAATCGCGGCCACCTAAACCAAAGGCTACGGCGAATGCGACTGCTAAGCCACCAACAATAAATAAGAAAGCTGTATTTACGATATTGTTTGCGAAGTCTAATTGGTCTAATGCCATGAAAACTGCAAAGACGCCAAAGACTACTTGCACAATGATTCCGAGCCACTTGTTTTTAGTAGCGTTTGTCAACATCTTGCCGACAAATTGGCCACCAAAGAAACCGAGCCCTAAGATGACCACTGCGAATAATAAGTTTGGTAAGTAACCAATGATCGCTTCACCAACGTGGTCTAAGACTTTAAGGTTCAAAGCACCTAATGCTTCAACTACGAAGAACAAGCCAACAACTACAGCCACGACCTGTCCAATGATCTTGGAAAGTGATGTGCTAGGTGTCTTGTCTGTTGGGTAAAGGTTAGCGGCCATCTTATCGATCCCAGTGTTTTCTAGCAAACTAGTGATCAAGTTACCAGCAACCTTGGCAATTACGATCCCGACTGTTAGTAAGATCGCAGCGACTAAGATATTAGGAATAGCGCCCAAAATACTGTTCAAAACAGTGACGATCGGTTCAGTGATAGTTGAGATCTTCAGTGCTTCTAAAGCGACGATCGCGATCGGTATTAAGACTAACAAGTAGCAGATCATTGCTAAAGCACTTGCGATCGAATCCTTCTTTTCATCTTTTTCACTAGTGCCAACGAACTTATCAACGTAATGGTCGACTTTCAATGTGCTTGCCAAATTGTAGACTAAGTTTTTAACGAGTTTAGCCACGAGTATACCGATCGTTAAGATCACAGCTGCCAATAGGATGTTAGGCAAATATTGTAAGACGTAATTCATCATGTCTGAGATCGGTGATGCGATGGAATTAAGTCCGAATGTTGTAAAGATCCCTGGTAAGAACAACAACCAAATCAAGTAATAGAAAATTTTACCAAGTGAATCTAGTAAACTATCGGCTTGTTCCGTACTGTTAAACATTTTCCATTTAACTAATCGTTCGTCCAACTTGATCTTCTTAAATCCCTTGGTAACAATATTTTTGACTAGTGCGGCAACTAGCCACGCAATGAGTATTAATACCACACCCTTAACTAGAGCTGGTAAAGTGTCTTGGAAAGATTGCCAAAATTCTGCAGTATCCATAAATATCGCTTCCTTTCATAATTTATAATTTGTACGAATTTATAGTAACGAAAGAAAGCACTTTTGTAAAAGAATAAGCTTTTTATAAATTTTAGCTAATCGACGAAGAGTTCCATGATCTGTTGAATCGTCATTTTATCCTTGTCAGCACCTCTGACGTCTAAGGTGATCTGTCCATCATGTAGCACCAACAAACGGTTGCCGTATTTTAAGGCATCTTCCATGTGATGGGTGATCATTAGACAAGTTAGTTTTTGCTCAGCTACGGTTTGACTAGTTTGCTCCATTAAGCCTGCACTGGTTTTGGGGTCGAGTGCTGCGGTATGTTCATCCAGTAATAAAATATCTGGGCGATTTAAAGTGGCCATTAAAAAGCTTAAAGCTTGGCGTTGTCCGCCGGATAAGTTTTCCGTCGGCGTGTCTAATCGTTGAGCTAAGCCGTTACCCATACTAGTTGCTAGTTTTTGAAAATGTTCTTTATTGCCGCGCAAATTACGGAAGCGCAGGCCACGTCTTTTGCCACGTTTAGCAGCTAATAAGAGGTTTTCGGCAACTGACATTCTTGGAGCGGTGCCCATCTTGGGATCTTGGAAAACCCGACTTAAAAATTTCGTCCGTTTTTCAACTGAGTCGTGGCTGATGTCTTGACCATAGTGTAAGACTTGGCCTGCATCTGGCGAGATATCACCCGAGATCGTATTGAACAAGGTAGATTTACCGGCACCATTTGACCCAATGACAGTAATAAAATCTCCAGGGTAGACTGTTAAATTCAGTCCCTTTAAGATCTTCGTTTGGTTAGGTGTATTGCGGTTTACGATGGTGGAGACATCCTTTAATTCTAGGACTGCTTGCTTACTGTTTGTCATTTGTGCTAAGCCCCTTTCGTAAAATACCATTTAAGTGCAGTGAGCTGCGTAAGTTAGGCAACATCATACTAAAGGCTAAGATGATCGCTGAGATCAAATTTAAGTCGTTGGTTGAAAAACCGAGTTGCAAGACCAACAATAAGACGAAGCGATAGATGATACTACCCAGCGTAACGGCAACTAAGCGTTGGTTTAAGGTCAACTCACCAAAAACTACTTCGCCAATAATGATCGAAGCTAAAGCGACCACGATGATCCCGATCCCCATGTTGGCGTCAGCATAACCGTTGCTTTGTGAGATCAAAGCGCCACACAATCCAACTAAACCGTTGGATATTGTCAAACCTAAGATCGTCATGTTGTCGGTATTTATCCCCTGTGAACGAGCCATCATCCGGTTATCACCAGTCACAATGAAAGCTTGACCGAGATCAGTTTCTAAAAACAACATCACTAAAACGGTAATGATGATAATGGTGATCCCGCCGATAATTATGCTATCAAAATACTTAGGCAGAGTTTGAAAAAAGTCAGCCGAAAAGAAGGTCGTTTTGCCGATCAAAGAAACGTTAGAGCCACCCATGACGCGCAAGTTAACGGATAAACAAGCGGTCATGACTAAGATCCCGGCTAGTAAGATCGGTATCTTGCCTTTGGTGTATAACAGACCAGTGATCAAGCCACCAGCACCACCAGCTAAGAAACCGTAAAGTGTAGCCAATGCAGGTGAAGCGCCATGTGTAATGGCAGTGACAGTTACGGCAGCACCGAGCGGAAAAGTTCCTTCGACCGTCATGTCAGGAAAGTCTAAGATCCGGAATGTCAGAAATAAGGCGACCCCTAAAATGGCCCAGAGTAACCCCTGTCCGATACTAGATGTTATTAAACTCATTTGATCACCTTCCCATTTTTTTGTGCTTGTTGCATGATCTTGTCTGGTACTTGAATGTGTAGTTTATCAATTTGTTCTTGGTTGATGACATATTTGCCTTTAACGACAAAGCCGACCGGATAGTCCGCCGGCTTTTTACCCTTCAAAACTTTACCAGCCATGTGCCCCGCCAAACGTCCCAAGTCATGTTGGTCGATCGCGTAAGATGCAGTTCCGCCGTCAGTGACCATGGTGTCGGAAGCGGGAAAGACAGGTTTACCTGCTTGATTTGCGTTATTGACTAGTGTTTTCATCGATGAAGCCACACCGTTGTCTTGGGGTGCATAGATAGCATCGACATTGTTGGCCATTTGTTGGCTGATCTGTTGCATGTCATTAGTATTGGCGATGGTGTACATTTTTGGTTGTAAACCAGCTTTTTTAACGAGTTTAGCAAACTTCTTAGCGTTACTTTGACCGCCAGCATCAGAAGAGGTGTAGATCACACCGATTTTTTTTGCTTGAGGCATGATGTCTCGAATCAATTGCAGCTGTTTATCTAAAGGAGAATCACCGGAAGAACCTGTCACGTTTCCACCAGGATGCTTTTCGGATTTGACTAAGCCACTGCCAGCTGGGTCACTGATCCCCGCCATCATGATCGGCGTTGATTTATCAGCGGAGTTAACGAGTGCTTGAGCCGCTGGGGTTGCGATTCCAAATAAGATGTCATCGTGATCGGCTAGTTGTTGTGCCATAGTTTTCATGTTGCTTTGATCACCTTGGGCGTTTTGGAATTCAACTTTGATGTTTTTACTTTCCTTAAAGCCTTCATCTTTCAAACCACTGATGATACCTTGATGGATCTGATTTAAAGCAGGGTGACTGACCATTTGTAAGATCCCGACCTTGATCGTCTTTTGTTGGGTCAATTTAGTGTTTTCATTTTGTGCTGGTTGAGTTACTAAGGCGAATCCTAAAAAAACTAAGATGGCGCCGATAAACGTCAGCATTCTTTTCATATTTTTTCACTCCGATTCATAGTTTAGGTAAATTTGAATCGGGTAGGAGATAGTTCACACTATCGACCTCCCACACCACCGTACGTACGGAACCGTATACGGCGGTTCAACAACTTAAGCTTTTGCTTGAATTGACTGATACAGTGCAGACAGATTTAACAGTCCGC
>DXAP01000090.1 GCA_019116985.1 Candidatus Ligilactobacillus excrementavium
TTTTGTCTAAGGCTTCCTTCAGATTCTACCTCACGATAGACACCCTTGCCTTCGACTTGTGATACCGACCACTACGGCTCACAGCGGACTTACACCGCCTAGTTACTGCCCATGCCGGGCGCACCAAAAAAAGCATGTACATTAAAATCAATGTACATGCTCCTTTTTATGCTTGCGTACTTATTCAACGCCGACTTCGGCTTTAACTACTTCAACGATTTCCATTACATAATCATGAACTAATTCTGGTGTAGCTGCTTCAGCCATCACACGTAACAAGTTTTCTGTACCACTAGGACGTACAAGAACACGTCCTTCACCAGCCATTTTGCCTTCAACTTCTTCGATTTTTTCTTTGATCTTCTGGTTGTTTAAAGCTTCTTGTTTGTCTTGAACACGCACGTTCACTAATTCTTGTGGATATGTTTGTACTTCAGCAGCTAATTCAGACAATTTCTTGCCAGTTTGTTTCATTACATTCAACAATTGTAAAGCAGTTAGCATACCATCACCAGTGGTGTTAAAATCCAAGAATACAACGTGTCCCGATTGTTCACCACCAACGTTATAACCGTTCTTGAGCATTTCTTCAACCACATAACGGTCACCAACTTTAGTTTTCACAGAAACTAAGTCATTCTTTTCCATTGCTTTATACAAGCCAAGGTTACTCATAACAGTTGTAACGATCGTATCCTTCTTCAAACGACCACGTTCATCCATATATTTACCACAAATATACATGATCTTATCGCCGTCTACGATCTCTCCATTTTCGTCAACCGCAATACAACGATCTCCATCGCCATCAAAAGCCACACCAACCTGTGCTCCTTGTTCAACTACAAATTTACTAAGATTTTCAGGGTGAGTCGACCCAACATTATCATTGATATTCAAACCATCTGGGTTAGTGGCCATTGTTTCAAAATCCGCACCTAAATCAGCGAATAAGTTTGAAACGATCGCACTCGTAGCCCCATTTGCGCCATCGATCGCTACATGCATACCCTCTAGATCATCTGGGATAGTTTGTTCTAAGAATTGAATATATTTCAAAGCACCTTCGTGATATTCGCTTATCATACCTAAACCTTCAGCTGAAGGACGTGGTAGTGCATCACTGTCTTTGACTAATAGCTCTTCAATTTCTTCTTCTTTGGCATCTGATAACTTATAGCCGTCTCCCCCAAAGAATTTGATCCCGTTATCTTCAACCGGGTTATGCGAAGCAGAGATCATGACCCCTGCATCAGCATCCTGTAATCTCACTAAGTAAGCCACTCCCGGTGTAGTGATAACGCCCAAGGGAAAAACTTCGATCCCCACAGAAAGCAAACCAGCGATCAAAGCTTCTTGGAGCATTTCCCCTGAAATACGGGTATCTCTAGCGACCAATACACGTGCCGGCTTACTAGGATCTTTTTTGTGTTTAGTTAAAATGTAACCTCCACAACGACCCAGTTTAAACGCAAGTTCGGGACTTAAACTTTCATTTGCTATTCCTCTAACACCATCTGTACCAAAATATTTCATTGTTATTCTCCTTACACTTCATCATAATATCTATTCATTATTTTATGCTGCGTTATTTGTTTTCTGTGACTCAGAGCTACTCTGTGTACTAGAACTAGCGGAGTCACTTTCCTCACTTGAATCTTCATTGGAACTACTACTTTCATCAGAACTTTCTGGTTGCTGACTTGCAGTATTATCCGATTCATTTTGATCAGTTGAAGAATCTTCTGCTGGTTGTTCAGTGCCGTTATTGCCGCCACTTGTTGTAGCACTAGCTGACGACGAATCTGAATTATTCTTGTTACTACCACTATCGTCACCATTGTTTTTAACACTAATATGAACCTGTAGTGATTCAGGAGAAACCGAAGTGATCCCTGAACGATCTGAATCTAGCGATATGGTTCGGTCCTCATCAGAATTGATCCCCGACAGATCTACAGGAACATCAAGCTTATCGATCTTCTTCAGTGCCTCTTTAGTACCAGTCAACGTTACTGTTTTAGTATCTGTCGAAAAAGAATACTTCTTTCCATCAACTCCAGAGCCCCTAGAAACTAAATTAACTGAAACTTTTTTATGTGATGACGCTAAATAAATTGGCACATTTACCCTGGTAGTTGAAGGAGAAATAGTCACGTCCAGCTGTTTTCCATCGGAATCGATCGCACGTAATAAGACATTTTTAGAAACTGACTTCTTAGAATCATCACCTAAACCGACGTCCGCTACAATACTTTCGACTTTTTTAATATCAGATTGTGCTCCGGTAACTTTTACCGTCTGCCGACTTGCATTCGCAACACCAGCTGCGTAGCCTTTCGCAATCTTGTTTGAATCATAACGGACCTGAACCGGGAAAGAAGCCTGTCCTTTTTTACTAATTTTGATCTTAATTTTTTCAGGTTCAGTTCGTGCACTGATCTCCGAGCTCAATCCTGACGTTTTTAATTTGACCGTATGTGTTCCTGGTTTTAAACCATTGAGATCAGCGGTCACCTGAAAATTCTCTGTATTTTCAGCAGCTTTGACCAACGCACTCGGACCATTCAAAGAAACCTTTACATTCTGAGGAATACCTGAAACATAGTACTTGTCAGTATCATAATTTAGCTTAGGTACTTTTTTGACACTAGCTCTGGTATTTTTCATCAACGAAGTACTGACCTGTGATTGATCATCATTACCACTTAAATGTTCAGAATTTACGTATACAAACAAAAAAACGGTTAATAATAAAGCAATCAGACTATATGCAATTTTAGAGTTAAAAATTTGAGCTATTTTCAATGTTTAGCTCCCCCCTTGAACAAGCCTTCAAAGAACTGGGCAATGGGGTTGCCCTTTTTTTCATCTTCTTTAGGTATCAGTTCATTTTTCAGGAACTTCAAATAATCTTCCCGTGATAGATCTCGGATCAATTCGCTGTTCTTAGTGATCGTAACTCCACCCGTTTCTTCTGAAACTACGATCGTTAAAGCATCGGTGACTTCACTGATGCCGACCGCTGCACGGTGTCGCGTTCCTAATTCCTTCGGGATCAAGTTACTTTCAGACAATGGCAAGTAAGCAGCCGCAACTGCAACTTTATTATTACGTATTATTACAGCACCATCATGTAACGGGGTATTTGGAATAAAGATGTTGATCAATAACTCTCCAGTCACTTCAGCATCTAAATCGATCCCTGTTTCAATATAATCCTCTAAGCCTGTGTTCATTTGAATCGAGATCAAAGCACCGATCCGACGTTTAGACATGTACTGAATTGCCTTATCTAAAGCAGCAACTAGTTTCTTTTCATCTTCATTTTGCGAGCGATTAGACCCAAAAATAGATCCTCGTCCAAGATGCTCCAGCCCACGACGAATCTCTGGCTGAAAGACAACTATGATCCCGATAACTCCCCAATTAATAATTTGGTCCATGATCCACGAAACAGTGTGTAAACCAAGCCAAGCACTTAGGACTTTGATCAAGATAATGATCACAACTCCCTTAAATAACTGAACGGCCTTAGTACCACGAACCAACATCATTAGTTTATAAAAAACATACCAGACAACTAAAATGTCCAATAAATCAGTTAAGTTACGCCATGTAATTAAATTACTCCAGTCAAAGGACACTCAGAACTCCCTCCTTTGAAAAAAATTTACCTACTTATTATAGCACAGCCCACCTCCACTATCGAATAAAAGCAAAATGTCACCACATCTCACTTCGTACAGTACTAGATATTTCTTAATTTTTTATTTTTTATTTTCATATTTTTTCACTTCCTTACTCAATAGCTGGTAGAATAATTTCTATTAGGAAGTTTTTAGAAACAAGGTGAAAATATGACACAAAAAAGTAAATGGTTGATCAGGCTTTCTTTTCTAGCCTACTTGATTTATATCTACTTGACTGTTTTTCGTCAAGGTGGATATTTTAGTTTTTTATTGCTGAACACATTTTTAGGCTATCTTCCAATTGAAGCCGCAATGCACATCGATCACAAAAAGCCGACAGTTATCTTCGTTTTATTGATTGTATTGTGGTTATTGTTTTATCCTAATGCTCCTTATTTACTCACAGACTTATTCCATTTGTCACATATCGACCCATATAATGAAACGACCGGATTAATGTCGTTTAACTTGCACATGTGGCTGACATTTACTAATTTAGTAGTGAGTGCTTTATCATGCACTATCTTAGGTACATGGAGCTTGGAATATGTTTCCAACCAAATCATGGAAAAGCTTAAGCTAAATTCGCTTTGGATCAGAAACATAATCGTCTTCATCTTCATTCTTGCATCTTCTGTCGGTGTTTATGTTGGTCGTTTTTTGCGTTTACACACAGCTTACATCTTCTTGAACCCCGATGGAGTCATTAACGATCTGGTCGAAATGTGGAGTCCGCGCATGTTGATTTTTGTCACTTTCATGACCATTATCCAAATGGTCGTCTGGATCACTTTACGCTGTTATTTAAAAGCAAACTCAAGTTTTGAACACCAAAAAGTACAAGAAACTGGTAAAACCAACGAACAATAACTTCAAAAAAGAGTGAGACAAAAAATGTTTTAAAGCCGCTTTGTAATGACGATTGTGTTATTTGGGTCGTAGCAAAGCGAAGAACCAGAATAAGGCAAGCGTTGTTACAGTAAGGTTTCAATCTTTTGGAACACGTTTAAGGGCCTTCGATCTAACCCATTTAATGGGATAGATCGAAGGCCCTTTTAGGATTGGACAGCTAGTTTTGCCCCACCCCTTTTTATTTTCAAATTTAATTACTCTCAAAAAAAATACCCAGCCTCTATTGGCCTTCACCTAAAATCCGGACTTCTGTTTCCAAATCTACTCCAAATTGTTTCTT
>DXAP01000091.1 GCA_019116985.1 Candidatus Ligilactobacillus excrementavium
TATATTTTCTTAGTTTCCTTGTCTGCAAAATTTCTTATCATAGTTTTTCCTTTGTCTTAATTTAACTACATTATGCCTTAATTACTTGTATATGTATAACAGTTAAGCTTTTAGGATCCATTATGTAGAAATAGACCCTAATATCAGTATATGAGCATAATTTTTTCTATTAACCAGCCTTTTTTGTTAACCTTATGCTAAATAGACAACATATAAAGCTTGATCGCAGTAATAAAACTTGATAAAAGGGGGATTAACCCATGGGTTTAATGTGGACTGGATTTTTTATTGCAGTTATTATTGGTGGCGGAGGTGCTACATTAACATATTATCTCGGAGAGAAAAAATAAATACTAAAACTAGCTTTCTAATCTGAGGGTCTATTATTAAGTAATGGACCCTGCCAAAGCTTGATTTACCGGCCTCTTTATTTTACACTAAGAAATAAGAGGCAAAAAGTAACGAAAAACTAATAAAATCGCCCCTGTAAAAGGAGCGATTTTTTCATGGAACAAAAAGTGTTACCGATCAAAGATTCCAATGTTTTAACGCAAGTCCAACGCTGTTTACAAGAAGATTTTAAAGCCGGCTGTCGCAACTACACCATTTTTCAGGTGGGCAAAGCGACTTTATTGCGTGTGAGCGACATTTTGCGGCTCAAACGGACAGATGTTTTTGACGAATATGGAAATGTGCGTCAGAACACGTTTCTCCACGACCAAAAAACCGGGAAAGCCAACCGTTTATATTTAAAACCAGTTACGGGGAATCTGTTGGCTTATCAGAACTGGCTCCAGCAAGAAAATCGCGTTTCACCCTGGCTCTTCCCGTCCATTCAGCACCCGGAGAAGCATATTACCGAAAAACAGTTTTATAAGATCATGGCCAAAGTCGGTGATCTCCTCGATTTAGACTATTTAGGGACGCACACCATGCGCAAAACGGGGGCTTATCGCGTTTATATGCAGTCTAACTACAATATTGGACTTGTCATGCACCTCTTGAACCATAGCAGTGAGGCCATGACCTTAGCTTATTTAGGCTTAGATCAAGCCAGTACTGAAGAAATGCTAGAAAATATCGACTTTGGTTAACAGTTTAAAACTATTTTAGAGGTGATTAATAATGGATTTTAACAAAACAATTCCTGAACTGTCTGTTTTTAATATTAAAGAATCCAAAAATTTTTATATGGATGTTTTAGGGTCAAAAATTGAATATGAGCGGTCAGAAGATAACTTTGTTTTTCTGTCACTAGAAGGGAATCAGTTAATGTTGGAAGAAATACATGCTGACGGTTGGAATATAGGAAACTTAACTTACCCCTTAGGGAAGGGAATTAACATCTCTTTAGAAGTAACGGATGTCGATTCAATCTATCAAAGAATTAAAGAACATAGTATTTCTTTATACCATGACATGACAGTTAGTCACTATGCAGGAGCTAATGAAATGATCGAGCAAAAAGAATTTCTATTGCAAGATCCTAATGGCTACTTGCTAAGATTTACTAACTAAAACGAGGGGCCATTTGTTATAAATAGACCCTGAACGTATATATTACTAAAAAGAGGTCAATTCTGGCCCCTTTTTTTATTTCTATTTCTCTTATAAATATCATACATTTCGCTTAGAAAGACACCAAGTACAATAATTAGCCCTGACGTCCTTACCTTTCCAGTAAATGCATAGATAATAGCTAAAACGAGCACTATTATTAATAAAGTTTCGCCTATAAGGCTCAAATAGGGGTGCTTTTGTTCGAACATACGGTATTTTTTTAACAAATTACTACCTCCTTATTAAGCTAATTTTCTTTAAGGTAGCAAAACTATATAGCAAACGTCAAACAACTCCCGATAACCGTGTTTATGTTAAGTAGCAACTGTCATGATACAATAAAAATGTAAAACAAAAGGCGTTTAAGGCAATGGTAACTTAACGATAAAAAATGATTGATAGCTTTCCAGAGCTAAGGTGGTTATTTTGCTATTTATATAGCATGTATATTTAAAATTTATTTATATGTGCTATAATATAGTCATGGAAAATCCAGAATTTGAATCATACGAACGTCCTAACGGTCATGATGAATTTGATGAGTGGTTGCAAGAACTACCACCTAAAGACCGGGCAAAAATGTTGCAGGTTATTACAGATACACAAGAGCAAGGTTTATTAGTTGCACAACGGATGACGTGGGTTAAAAAAATAGATACGGAGAAGAACCTCTATGAATTACGTAGCAAGGTTGCTAAAAATATTCAACGCGCCTTATATTTTCACGTTGAAGGACCGCGTTATGTGATCACACATGGTTTTACCAAGAAAACTCAAAAAACGCCACCGAAGGAAATAAAACATGCCCTTGCTTTAAGAAAAGAATGGTGGGATCAAAATGAAGATCAATGATATCTTAACTCGTGAATTAAAGAACCCAGAATTTGCCAAAAATTACCGTGCTGAAAAGGAACGTTCTGCGAGTGCGCTTGCTCTATATCATGCGCGCGAAGAAGCTGGCTTAACTCAAGCAGATTTGGCCGAAAGAGCAGGAGTGCCTCAGTCTACCATTGCTCGCATTGAACGCGGCGATAACGTAACCTTTGATAAACTGGCAGAAATTGCTCACGCTATGGGTAAAACAATTCGAATCGAATTCGCTAACTAAAGGTTGAAAGCACAAAAATAGACCGTAACTCTTGGTATTACTGAGTTGTGATAACAAATATTAGTATTTTTCTTTTTTACGCACTACCAACTAGGCTCACAAGACTATTTGGTAGTGCCTTTTTGAATTCATCAAAAAATGTATCCAGCATTTCTATCATGAGAGTAAATTTTTCAGCTAGACCACTGATCGTCTTTAAAAGCCAAGTCAGTGCTTGAGCAATCTCAATATCAGGTAAAGGGCGGCTGTAATCATAAAAAAGATCATCCAAAGTTCGTTCATCTATATTCTCTCGTTGCGCTAACACCAAAATATCATGACTTAAAGCAATCGCTAGACATCTTTTCACCTGTCCATGACCTAAGATAGAATTAAAGTTAACGTAGAAAATATCTCCTTGTTTACCATTCGATCTCTCGACCTTCAGCTTCCTCCCCAGTCCAACTCATTCTCTCATTGCCTGTCGTCTTGCCATCCTGCAAATAATTCATGAATATCTTTTGGTTCTTTCTTTTCTGGTGTTAGAACAATTGCATTATCTTTGATAGAAACAGTTCGTATTATAAAAGTCCAATTACAATATTAGAGTGGATAGTTTCGTCACTTAAAACCTAGCAATTTGGGGCTTTTTTGTTAACTCATTTTAAAATCTTGCGAACTAGCACCACGCGTTATAAATATAAAAAATTTAAGTAAAATTACGCTATTTTCTTTTTTATATAGCAGTATTATCATGTCTTTCCTTCTTAATGAAAATATTTTTGAAAAAAAGACTTACACGACTGAAAATTTTCTGGTAATATGATCGCATTGCGCAAAAAAGCGGTCTGGCTATTTTCATAGCCGATTCAACTATGATCACTACTAAATTTTCCTTATTTATGAGTCAAATACCGTAATTTGCACAGAATATAATTTTAAATACTGCATACATAAGTAGTTTTTCAGAAAAGAGAGGTCTTTATCGTGGAATCATCAGAATCACATACAGCAAGTTTGCAAAAACCCCAAGTTGAGGTCAAGCATCGGTGGATGGCTATTACCGGCCTAATGCTGGGAGCTTTTGTGGGAATGCTGTCAGAAACATCATTAAATATTGCACTACCCCAATTAATGGATACATTTAGTTTGGAAGCAGGAACAGCTCAATGGCTGATAACTGGATATATGCTAGTTATCGGGATCATCCTACCATTTTCAAGTTTACTCAGTAAATGGTTTACCACCCGTCAGATCACAATTTTTGCCTTGTTAGATTTTATCACTGGTACAGTGATCTCGGCATTGGCACCTAATTTTGGCATCCTATTAACAGGACGGATGATCCAGGGAATCGGAACTGGAATGATCTTACCGTTAATGTTTACAGTTGTTATGACAATTTTCCCTCCATACAAACTTGGGACAGCCATGGGAATGTGTGCTTTAGTTATTATGGTCGCACCCGCTATTGGACCAACTATTACCGGCCTTATTTTAGGTAAATTATCGTGGAACTGGATTTTCTGGTTCTTTATTCCATTCTTACTTATTGCCTTACTCTTTAGTGTATTCAGTCTAGAAAATGTGGGTCAAGTTACTAAACCCCATGTTGATGTCTTGTCACTTTTAGAATCGATCATTAGTTTTTCTTGCCTAGTAATGGGCGCAAGTTTCGCTTCTAGCTTAGGGTGGGGTTCACCAATCATCTTAAGTATGTTAATAGTAGGTATTATCGTACTTAGTTTTTACGCACACCGTCAGTTAAATATTAAAAATCCAGTTTTAAACTTACGTGTTTTTGCCAAACCCGCTTTTGTTAAGGGAACTATCGGTGTTATGATCGATTTCGCCATTATTCTTTCATCAATGTATCTGTTACCACAATATATCCAAAAAGGAATGTTGGTCGCTGTAGCTTTAACAGGTATTATTATGTTACCTGGTGGGATCGCAAATGCTGTAGTTTCAGCTTTTGCTGGTCGTTTATATGATTCGATCGGTGCTAAAAAACCAGCTGTCAGTGGTTTTTTGATTGCCGCTGTTGGTGCGATCATGTTATTGCTTACTAACAAAGATTCATCAATTGCTTATGTGATCACCGCTCATGTCATTTTAATGATCGGTACTCCACTAGCAATGGCACCATCGCAAACATACGCTCTAAACGCACTAGAAGGCTTAGAATCAGCCGATGGTAGTACTATTTTAAATACCTTACAACAAGTTGTCGGTGCGATCGCAACAGCTTTAGCAACTAGCTTCCTCGCCTTAGGTCAAAGTGCTTATACAGGTAATAACGCAGCGGCTTCCTTTACTAACGGAAGTCATTATGGTTTTGTCTTTACCCTTGTATTAACGATCCTGGGTACAATTGTTGCGTTAAACTTTAAATCACAAAAATCTGGCAAACAATAAATTTTAAAAGCTAAGAAAAAACAGAAAGCGGAGCATGGCGTTTAGAAGGTGAGCATTAATTGACTAGTCGGGTGTAATGCGTTTTTTGCATTAGAGCTGACTAGTTAGTTAGGCACAACCTTGTTACAGTAAGGCTTCAATCTTTTGGAACACGTATAGGGCCGTCGATTAACCCATTTAATGGGATTAATCGATGGCCCTTTTAAGATCACACGGTTATTTATGTCTCAGTCCAGCTTTCTTAGCTTTTTTGTTTTACTTTTTTTACAATGTGATCTATTTTTGAGTATAAAGATAGATACATTTATTTTTAGTCTAAATCAAAAATTCAAAGAAGTGAGTTAAATGAATGAAGAAGAAAAACCAAAAAGCTTTAAAAAAATGAAAGAACCAATTCACGGCTATTGTCCACGCTGCGGACGTCCAATGCGGATCAGTTATGGTTGGAATTCTTGCCCTAATTGTCATATGATCTTTCAATCAAATTTCAAATAAAAGGTTACAATAATGTTTGTCCCAAAACCTACCACATTCAAAAGTAAGATTCCTTAACTAAAATGACGCAAAACTGGAATTTCTCTTAGTCTTAGCACCGCTACTTGGTCCAAGTTAAGACTGTCTTTTGTGACATTATTTTTCTTGGTTAAGGTCTTATTTTTCTCGTTTGCGTTGCCCGTCCGTTTAATTAGCAATGACTTTATCATCGATCACGTCACATATATTTTTTTGCAAAAAAACTCCTAACTACTTCCGAAAAAGCAGCTAGGAGCCAACACATAACTAGGAGTTAGTTATAAATATTTTCAATTATCTTGTTTTGCTTATTAAGCTAATGATGCACCACTAGTAGCATCAATATTTGCTTGTTTGATAGCTGGATCTGTTGTCTTATCGTCAGTTACTGAAGCACCACTGACAGCGTCAGAACCTACACCAGCTTGTTCTAAGAAGTAACTGAACGGTTTCAAGTCTTGTGCTTGGTATTTTTCAACGAAAGTATCGATATCTTCTTGCGATGAAGTTGCTGGATCTAAGAACATGTGCTGTGTTGTAAATGGCATCTCATGGGTAAACTTAATGTCGATCAAAACAGGAGCTTCTGTCTTAGCAGCGGATTTCATAGCTTGCTTGAAGTCGTCCAAGGTCTTAACTGTGTATGCTTCACAACCCAGGCCTTTAGCAGATGTAGCCCAGTCCGTAGCTGGAATATCAACACCAGATAATGGTTGTTCACTATCATCACGTTGTTCAGCTTCAATAAAGCCCAGTGTTTCGTTAGAAAAGACAATGTTAACGATGTGCAAGTTATACTTAACTTGAGTCAACAATTCTTCCATCAACATTGCAAAACCACCGTCACCACTCAAGCTGTATACGTCACGATGTGGAAAGGCAACTTTAGCGGCGATCGCAGCCGGCAATCCATAACCCATCGTTGCGTATTGACCAGAGGTAGTCCATCTTTGGTCACCATGGATATCAACTAAACGTTCGAAGTTAATATTAACGTTACCAACATCAACAGCAAAGACTGCTTTATCACTAGCTGTTTTGTTGATCACATCAAAGACAGGTTCTGGACGCAACGGAACTTCTTCACTGTCTTTGAAACTATCTTGCCAGTCAGTCCAATTCTGTTTGTTAGCCAAAGTAGCGTTATAAAATGGACGATCTTCTACCTCATCGCCAGCTTCAACTAAAGCAGCTAAGGCCTTCTTTGCATCTGCTAAAACAGGTACATCAACAGAATGGCGTTTACCAATTTTTTCGTTATCAACATCGATCTGGATCATCTTAGCTGACTTGTTGAACAAGTACAAACTAAATGGTGAATCAGTTCCGACCCACACGATCAGGTCAGTTGCAAAACCGATCTCAGCACCAGGCTTTGGCGCAACACGACCAGATGAACCAACATAGGCCGGATAATTTTCATCAAGGATACCTTTAGCTAACACAGATGAAACTAATGGCATCTTGTATTTTTCAGATAATGCCTTTAACTCTTCTGCCGCGTTTTTAGCACCGATACCAAAGTAAATAATTGGATTTTCAGCATTTTTGATCAATTCAGCTGCTTCTTTTATCTTGTCAGCTTGTGGTTCTGGATATAAAGGATCGACATGGTTTTTAGCATTTGAGACGAATGTGTCAGGGATCGATGCCCAACCAAAGTCCTTAGGGATAGTTACCACTGCGACACCACTGTGTTTGTATGCTTGGCGAATAGCTTCGTCAATCATGCCGGGTAAGCTTTCGGCAGACATTGCAGTCTTGTTCCAAACAGCAACATCATCAAATATTGGTTCTTCGTTTATTGCCTGGAAGAAGTCGATGTTCATTTTCTTTGAAGGGACCTGAGCAACGATCGCCAAAAGTGGTGTATGATCATGCTTAGCATCATACAAACCATTCATCAAGTGAACTGCACCAGGGCCAGCGGAACCAAAACAAACACCGATCTTACCAGTCAACTTAGAATCAGCAGCTGCTGCTAAAGAACCTGCTTCTTCATGGCGAACTTGGATAAATTTCATTTTATTGCTTTGGTTATACAAAGCATTCATTGTCGAATCAAATGAACCACCCGGGTAACCATAAATATGATCAATGCCCCACTCTTCGATAACTTTTAAAACTGCATCTGAACCACTTATCATTTCAGTCATAAATTAATCTCTCTCTTTCATGTTCAAAATTAAACATTTGCTTGATAAAATGCTTAAAAATAAACGATCCCTAGGTAAAACGCTTTTCTTTAAGCCAGCCAGACAAGCTAACGTTTTCATTAACCATAATTAATAATAATGCGTTTCCACACAAACAACAATGACGTTTTTATTGCTTATTAGGTGCTCATTTCATAGATTACTCGAAAACGGCACCTATTAAATAAGCATTACTTCCCATAATATTATTGCTATATCAAACTTTATCAGTGGTTTTTATTTTAATTTTAAATAAAAAAAACCTTATAAAAAATAATACCAAAACAGTAAATTTTTTGTTATATTGTGCACAACCGTTTTACCGTTCAGATAGTTGCTCACGCATCTTAGCCGGCGACATTTCATAATGTGCTTTAAACTTTTTATAGAAGAAAGATTTCGATGTATAGCCTACATAATTAACAACTTCGTTGATCGTATATGCTGGATTTTTTAGTAATTCAACTGCTTGTTTCATCCGCTCATTTTCGACCAATTCTTTATAAGAATAACCCGTAGTTTGCTTTAACTCAGTTGATAAATAACTAGGATTATACCCAAAAAAACGTGCCATTGAAGTTAAAGTAATATTCTGAAAGTTCTTGGTGATATAATCAGTAAAATCTGAAATTTGGTATTTGGATTGCAGATTAACTGCGCCAGGATCGACATAACAATCATTTTCTAATAAGACTAATACCAAAACCGCTAATAAATGTGAGATCTTATCACAATACAAAAGTCCTGGCTCAACATATTCGATTAAAACTCGGTCGATCACATAGCTTGAATTATCGACCTTAGGAGCATTAAATACAGCATAGTGGTCCTTACGATATGCGTGGTTGATCTTATTGATCATACCGCTAACCGAAGAACGAGTATTATAAATATTCTCCAAAAAATCTTTAAGCTCAAACGAAGAATCCATATTGATCCGCACTAAAACATCGCCCCAATGTAAAGGTAACAACGTATATTTAGTCTCTTCGTCAAAAAAGATAAAATTTCCGCCACCGATCGGAAACTCTTTACCAGCTGTTTTAACCACCATTTTGCCACTAAACACAAACAGTATTTCTGGTCCTTTGGTTTGGTGGTGGTGTTCTGCATTTCCGTCGGTTTTTTCAATTTTAACCGTCATGCGTGGGCTTTTTTCACTGATCGTACTTAGCGGTTTTAGTACAAAGTCTTGTTTGCCTGGAAGTTGACCTTGTATCATCAATTGTTTGAAAATATATTCCCCGATCGTAGTTTGATCCATTAATAAATTCTCCCTCTAATACTGCAACATATTTAGCCTTACTTCTCTAAAAAATTCAACGTTTGTTAAAAAGTTAACAAGTTACCTATAACTTAAAATGATTGCTCATTCCCTAGAATTATATCTATTTTTTATTCTATCACTTGATTTTATCATGACAAGTGAAAGAAGTTTAGGTTTAAAATATCAAAACCTAACAACTAAAACTAGCTAGCATGCGTTTCTTATCACAATTTAATCTCTTATTTTACACCTAGTCTTTAATCTGAACCCCCAACAAATTTGCAAAGATTGGTGCCTGGACTGACGCAATGATACAACCCTTTACCAAATTCGGTGCAACCCGCAGATCCTCAAAATAACTTCTTGATAGATCAACGCCTTTCATTAGCGTGCCCAGAAAATCGACACCATCCATCTGACAATTTGTGTAGATCAGTTTCTGCCTAACACTTACCTCTTGAAAATATGCTTCAAGCAAGCTTGTATCTGTAAAAGAACAGCCAACTAATTTGGAGACGGAAAAATTACAGTAGTCTGCTTTGCAATCAATCACATTCACTTTTTTCCAAATATTGTTTGAAAAATCCGCTCCTAACAACTGACATTTGTTGAATTTAGTTTGAAAAAATAAACTGTTAGTGAAATTGTTGTTCAAAAAATGGCAGTTATTTAATATACAATTAGACCAATCGCTATGAGAAAAATCTTCCTGTTGAAAAATACAGTTACTAAAAGACACACCATCGAATCTCAAAGGTTCAGAAGAATATAAAAAAATATAAAAAAGTGCATTTTTCATAACTTTCGCTTGGAACAACCGCATCTAAGCTCATTTTTTGTTCTTTGATCAAGTAGCCCACTCCTTACCGTAAACGTTTCATAGTTTGGATTATATCACTTTAATAGCTAAAACTTGAAAAACAAAAAGACTACATCCCAAAACTCACGGAATGTAGCCTTCATTATCGTTAATGCGCTATATTTTAATTTTGTTAATTAACCAATGAATTTAGCTGCAAATTCACTGAATGACTTACCTGCACCAGACAAGAATTCTTTTGTACCTTCATTAGTAATGTTGCCCTCATCATCAGCTAAGTCAGCTGTGTTACCGATGTATAATTCTGGTTGTTGCATTGTTGGCATATCCAAGAATACCAATGATTGACGCAATGAATGATGTGCCAAGACACCAGAGATACCAGAAATAGATTGTGAAGCAACTAATGCTGGCTTGCCTGCCCATACGTTTTGACCCCATGGACGTGAAGCAACATCCAAAGCATTCTTCAAAGCTGCTGGGATATTACGATTATGTTCTGGTGTGACAAAAATAAATGCATCCTGTGCCTTAACATCCTTACGGAATTGTTCATAAATAGCAGGAGAATCTGCATCAAGATCTTCACTGTACAAAGGAAGGTCGGCAATGTTCAAAAAGTTTACTTCAGATCCTTCTGGTAAACCAGCAGCGATTGCCTTAGCAACACCTTTTGAATAAGAATTTTTACGAATAGAACCTACAATTACACCATATTTCGTCATATTTATTATCTCCTTTTTCCTTACTAAAAGTAACTAATTTGTCAATAAATATATTCTATCACTTTACTTACAAAAAGCAAGTAAATTTGTTGAATTATTTTTTTATAACTATCGATGGCTATATAACAACTTTTCTACTGTGTGTCAGCTTTATATAAAAGCGCTCCCGATTTTAGGATAACACTATCCTAGTAAATACCACAAAAGATAACACTTACCAATAAAAGAGTGAGACAAAAGATGCTTTGAAGCCGATTTGTAACGATGATTGCGTTATTTTGGGGCGTAGCGAAGTGAAGAACCAGAATAACCCAATCGTCCTTACAGTAAATCTTCAATCTTTTGGAACACGTTTAAGGGCCGTCGATTTATCCCATTAAATGGTTAAATCGACGGCCCTTTTAGGATTGGACAGCTAGTTTTGTCCCAGCCCCCAAAATTATATTCAAGTTTATTAATGCAAAACAAAACGCTCAGCTAATCGTCAACCTCACCCAAAATTTTGATCTCGATTTGTTTTTTGATCTTTTTGGCCTGGATCGGATCACTGTCTTCATAAATTTTAACTGCTTTGCGTAAGATATCCATATCTTGCTGGTCAAATGAAAAGTCCAAATCAAACTCTTGCCAGCTATTTGCAATACCCTCATTGAAACGTTGGATCACAGAATTATCATCGTTAACATATAGATCATAATCTGGAAACTCTGCCAACAAACGGTATCCTTCCAAATCATCCTCATATTTAGGATCCATAATGATCAGTTCCCTTTCTGCATTACAAAGCTACTCAATGCAAAGAATTTTTATTATATTATAGTATTTTACCAGATTACGAAACTTTTTGCTTGCCAAATGAAGATATACTTGCCACCAATTAAGGAATATCAATGCAATTGTCCATAAAAATTACTAGTCAACTTTAAGTAGTCTAGTTTTTCTAAAGGTTCTTTAATTGCTTGTTCTGAAATAACTTGTCCAATTGTAACAACTTGCGCTTCTTGACTAACGTCGGTGACAAGCGCGTTAACTTTGATCCAAAGATATGCACTTAAAATATCATTAACGTCTTGCGTGACCTGAGTGGTTATTTCACTCGCACTAACATTTTGCGGCAGATGATATTCATTTAAAACGTACTGGAAAACAACTGGGTATACACGATAATTAAATAGCAGATCTTGGGTCGTTGTGTTTTGATCAAACAATAAGTCTTGTAAGTGTAAGAGTTGATAATAGATCCCGTTTAGTTCTAAATTAAGGTTAGTTTGTTTATCCTGGCTCAAATCTCTCAAGCCCCGTAACTGGCGTTTCATGATCGGTTGCTTAACAGTTTTATTGTTCTGCAAATTTTGTCTATTAGGCTGATTGATCATTAATAATAGCTCATGTGACGCAAACTTTTGCTCAGTCTGGCAAAAATGCAACTGATTATCCGCTCCTAGCATCAACATAAAATCATCAGCGTAAGTTAAATCATGCTGCCTCAAAAAACTAAAAATTTTCGCATCATCGATCTTGATCAGTCTTTGCTGTGCAGTAATTATGGGACCCAAGAAATCAAACATGTCTATCTCTTGTAACCACGACAACTGTCGTGAGCTAAAAATGTTTAATGGCATAAAGTCACCTCCCGTTAAGAAATCACATAATCCTTTAATGCCAGTACCTTTAGCATCTTCGGAGCCTGACGAACCAACTGCTTGATCAATGGCATTTGATTACGATAACGCTTCTGCTCACTTTTTTGATAAACATTCATAAATACAACTTGACGCTCTTTTAACTGACGCTGATATTCAGTGAGATCCGTCCGTGCAAAACAAAAATCACTAATAATTAAATGCACTGCCTGCGCAGTATCCACTACATCTTGAAAAACTGGTCGTAGATCCGTACCACTGCTGGAAAAATGAGCTAACTGCTGCTTGAGTTTGGCAAAATCACGCTCAAAATATTTTTTCCCCGCACGAAAATGAACAACTTCGCCCAAATCACTAGCAAATAATAAAACAGAAAGCGACTGTCCTTGTGCGACAGTTTCCTTGATCATTGAGAGGACTTGCGATAATCGTTCAACTGAAATTGAACCTGAGGCATCAATATATACCCGGATCTGCGTACGGTAATTTTTTTTCTTAGCAATATGTGCCATGTCTAAGCGGTTGGGAAAAGCGTAGTGACGCCGATACCACTCGATTTTATTATCCGTTGCCAGATCCTTTTGCAATTTACGTAGTTTTAACCGCAAAGGGGGCAATGGACGACTTTTGACCAAACGATATTTTAGCTGTTTTAACTGACCACCTGATTTTGAATAATCGATCTCTGGAAATTCAATTTGCGCTTGGCGATAAGCTTCACTAGCTATAGATAAGAGCTGGCGGGCCATTTGTTCAGCCTGATTTCTTTGTTGACTGTTCGAAGAATTAGCAAGTTGCTCAAAAAAGCGCTGGTTGATCTCAAAAATATCACCACCAGTTAACCCAACTTTTCCGCCACCTCCAGGAGAAGCCGGTTCAGTGCCAACTTTCGTTTGCTGCTGTTCTTGACTACTATTTTGATTTTCTGCATTTTTATGAGCTTGTTTTTGTGCAGACTCTCTTTGGGGACGCGGCGGTAAGTTAGGGTGATAACTTTTCTGGTACATTTTTTGTAACAAATTTAACACGAAATTTTTTTGTTTTACTAACAAGATCGTATTATCGCTTAAAAAAGAGCTGCTGCGTTGATAACCAGCAGACTTTATTTCTTGGAACTCATTTTCAAAATCTTGTTGATGTAAGGCTTGATACATGTTGGCCAAATCTGCTTGTGTAATAATATTTTGTTTAGTGACCTGGGTTTGACATAAAGCTTGCGACCCGCCAAAGAAAACATTAGCTCCCAAATCATTTATCAATGAACTGTTAATGTTAAAATCAGCGATAATACTATCTAAATCACCGCTTGTCAAAACAGGAAAACCTAAAACGGTCACTTCAAGATGGTCCGCGAAAAAAGCTGCTGCCTGTTGATTTTTATTCGGTGAACCTGGAACATAACCAGGTTGAGTTAATAGATCACCCCGCAAAATGTGGCGCGCTTGGTGTAAGAGAAAAGTTAATAAGGCGTGCTCACTTTGAACACGAGCTTGCTGCCCATTAAAGTACGCTAAACACAAAGCCAGCACCCGGCTCGGAGAATAAAACAAATAATTATCACCAACAGATTTTTCACTTATAAAACCGGTGTCCTGACCGAAAACTTGTTTCGGTCCTAGTAAAGAAACTGCACAAGGCGTTACCATCGCTGGACTTTCTGCATAGACTGGCGTTAAGGCTGCTAAAACATTTAGCTCTGGCGCTATTTTTCCAACATTGATGGCAGGGTCATTTTTAACAAGCAAAGGTAAAGCACTCAGATAAGAGCGCCATACTACGGGATCAAAGGGATCCGCTAATAAATCATCAAAAGTTGCAATTGCCCCAGTATGCTTGATCTCTGCGGTAGTGGGCACAGTTTGTCGCGACCGACTTACTATTTTCAGATATTGCTCAGCCCGTGAATTTTTCTGTGCCTGAAACCAATGCTCATTTGTCCGCTGACAAAAATCAGCATATTTATCTTGCAATTCTTTTTCTTGCAAGTAGTGACGTGGATCTATCTTTAATACTCGCTGATCTAATAAATTTATCGCATATTTCGCCTTCAACGTTTTAAGCTCTGTTTGAGTAAAAATACTCTGTGCACTCTCGATAGCAGCTTTTTGATAACTAGCAGTCTTAACATACTGGGGAAAAATTATTTCAAAATAGCTGATTGCTTCTTCTTTTGACCTCACTTGCATACTAAGATCCAACACCTTTCTTAAACCGACATTTGAGTGAGTTGATCAAACAAAACTACCTAAATATCACTAATTGATCGATGTCTTTTGCCATGATCAACTCACTATATATTGTTGACCGACATTTCCATTACCAACTGCATAAACTTAGGTTCTTTTCTCAAATAAACATTTGTCTTAGGGTATCTTTGTTCTAATACTCCCGTTTCGACTTGCGTATGCATAAATCTCGCTACCGCCGTTTGATCATTTGTTTGTAAATAGTTCAAAAATATTTGAGCGTAACCACGTGAATTTTCATTTTCTAGGTCTTGTTCGACTAACCGCAGCGCTGAACTGAAAAATGCCATTTTTCTACCTGTCGAAAGCTGCATAAATTTTTCTTGGTCTGGTTTTTGTAACAAAGCAAAAATGTCGAGTGGATCACCCGTTGTTAAATACGTCAAAAACTGATTACCACAGTCATTACCTATCATTGAAAAAACAGCGGCACGCAATAATACTGGATCATTTTTAATGGCCGGGTCAGCTAAGAAACTTGAAAGACGGGCCCATGAGCGCGGAGTAGCACCAGTTCCATCTGCGCTTTTCGATGGTTGATACAATAATTCTTGTTGCTCATGGTATGACTTACTTCCAATAAAATCGACCACTTCTGGTGCGACCTCATTGGCATAAGCCCAGTCTAGCCATTCTTTTGGTTCTAATTGGATAAATAAGGGATTGATCCGGTCTCTTGTCGCTGTATCCAATTCATTAACGTCATTTTCGATCATTTCTTCGTCAGAAAAGATATTTTCCGCCGTATTTCCGGCACCAACTACAAAAACATTTTCAGGTAAACTATTACCTGGCAAACGATTTTCCAAAAGTAATTGCATGATCGTTTGCTTCATAAATTCGTCGCCCCGGTTAAACTCATCTAAAAATAAAAAATGTGGAGTAGATGGG
>DXAP01000092.1 GCA_019116985.1 Candidatus Ligilactobacillus excrementavium
GCGACAAAAGATGTTTTGAAGCCTCACTGTAACAACGATTGCGTTATTACAGTGAGGCTTCAATCTTTTGGAACACATTTAAGGGCCGTCGATTTACCCCATTTAATGGATAGATTGACGACCCTTTTAGAACCGCACAGCTAGTTATGTCCCAGCCCCGCATGATCAATATTTTATTTTAAAGAGCTGATAAAAATCCAAGAGCGCCAGCATAATTAGGTTCGTTTGTCATTTCAGGAACTAGTTCCTGGTACAAGATCGTTCCATTTTGGTCCACGATCCAAATACTGCGTGCATCTGTTGTATTATCAGCCACGAATAAACCTGTTTTGTTTCCAAATTCCTGATCCTCATCTGAAAGAAGTTCCATATTCGAAACCCCTTCAGCAGCACACCAATCTTTTTGTTGCGCTGGAGAATTTGTCGAGATCGTGTAGAAATTTATATCGGAAAACTTATCAACTTCCTGGTTGAATTTTTTCGTAGAAATGCTGCAAACTCGTGTTGTAATGTCAGGTACGACACTAAAGAGTGCTGGCTTATCTAAGAGATCGTTTAGCTGAACCTTTTTACCTTCAGCTGTCGTAACTGAAAAGTTAGGCATCTTTTCCCCAACTTTTTGTGGTTCTCCACTGGTTTGAAGTGGCTTATCATGACGTGTGATCTGCATTATATTTGTCCCTTTCTTAATAAAATACTCTATTACTGATTTTATCAAAATATAGTCACTAACTAAAGAATAAAACCAACTTTCATCAATTAAAGTGAGACAAAAAACGCTTTGAAGCCGCTTTGTATCGATGATTGCATTATTTTGGGTCGTAGCAAAGCGACCAGAATAACCCAATCGTCCTTACAGCAATGCTTCAATCTTTTGGAACATATTTAAGGGCCGTCGATCTATCCTACTCAAAATGGGATAGACCGACGGCCCTTTTAGAATCATACAGCTAGTTATGTTCCAGCTGAGTATCTTGATTATTCTTCTGAGTCATCAGTTTCGTCAGATTTAGTATCATCATTTGCCGGTGCTTCTTCTTTTGTTGATGTTTTATCATCAACATCATCTGCACTGTTTTCTTTAGCATCTGAAGCAGGTGTTGTTGGTACTGTACCAGCACTTTCAACCACCCTACCAATAGCGGTACGATTGAACACTAGGTAAACTCCATCGCAATCCAATGTCACAGATTTGTCTGCTTCATCGATACTATCGATCACACCATGTAAACCACCGATCGTAACAACAGAATCACCCTTTTTCAAGGCATCCATCATTTGCTTACGTTTATCCTGTTGTTTCTTTTGTGGACGGATCATCATGAAATACATTAATCCAATAAATACTACAAAAATAATAATTGTTGAAAGGCCGCCACCTGCGCCGCCTCCTGCACCAAGTAAATACATTAAACTTTCGCTCCTATCTTAATATCCACTACTAACTCTATCAGAAAAAATATATTCTGACTACCTATCTCTAAAAAAAACTAAAAGTTTTTCGGATTTGCAACATTTAACCCATACTGTTCAAAAAATGCTTCCTTAAAGTCCAATAATTCATCATTTTTAATTGCTTCACGAACTTGTTTCATTAAATTTATGAGGAAATACAAATTATGATAACTCGTCAAACGCAAACCAAAAGTTTCATCCGCTTTAAAAAGATGGCGCACATAAGCACGTGTGAAATTACGACAAGTATAACAGTTGCAATTTTCATCGATCGGGCGGAAATCACGCGCGAACTTAGCATTTTTGACTACTAAACGACCATGAGATGTCATACAAGTCCCATTTCTAGCGATCCGTGTTGGCAAAACACAGTCAAACATGTCAACTCCGCGCATCGCACCATCGATCAATGCATCTGGCGAGCCAACGCCCATCAGATAACGCGGCTTATTCTCCGGTAACATTGGTGTAGTAAATTCCAAAACATGATTCATCTCAGATTTAGATTCACCCACTGACAAACCACCGATCGAATATCCTGCAAAATCCATCGAGGTCAGATCACGTGCACTTTGCTGACGTAACTCTTTATGTCCACCACCCTGCACGATTCCAAACAAGCCCTGAGTTTCTGGGTTTCGATGAGCATTTAACCCACGTTCAGCCCAACGCGAAGTCCTTTCGACTGACTTTTTAATGTAATCATAACTTTCAAAAAATGGTGGGCATTCATCAAAACTCATCATAATGTCAGCACCTAAATTATTTTCAATATGAATCGCCTTTTCTGGTGATAAAAATAATTTAGCTCCATTCAAGTTACTCCGAAAATTAACCCCTTGTTCATTAATATCGCGCAACTTAGCCAATGAAAAGACTTGAAAGCCACCCGAATCAGTCAAGATTGGGCGATCCCAATTCATAAATTTGTGTAACCCCCCAGCCTCAGCTACCAAATCGTCACCTGGACGTTCCCATAAATGATACGTATTTGATAAAATAATTTGGGCATTCATTTCTTTTAATTCTTCTGGGGATAATGATTTAACCGTGGCTTGTGTCCCTACCGGCATAAAAATTGGTGTCTGAATCGTACCGTGTGGGGTAGTGATCTCACCCAAGCGTGCCCCAGTGTGCTTTTCTTTTTTAATCAAACGGTATTTGATCGCCGCTTCACTCATTCAAAATTCATCCTATCCTAGCGCAGCTTCCTGCACTAAAAACAGGAAATCGCGCAATTTTATTATTTATGATCTATAAAATGTCTGGCTCATAATCGAACCATAAGCCTTAAAAAATCATGTCTAACAAATTGCATTGTTAAAAACACAACAAAGCGTTACAAACGGTTCATATCTCACCTTATGACCATCTTTTCCGCTATCTTAATAAATAAACATGCAATCGCCGAAACTAAAGAAACGATATCTTTCTTCAACTGCGTGTTTATATGCATTCAAAATGTTGTCACGCCCTGTAAATGATGCAACCAACATAACTAACGTTGATTTTGGCAAATGGAAGTTGGTAATAAATGCTTGCACAACTTTCCAATCATAGCCTGGCTTCAAGAAAATATCAGTCCAACCACTATCAGCCTTAATATCACCATTAAACTTCGTACCGATCGTCTCTAATGTACGAATAGTTGTTGTACCAGTTGCAACGATCTTACCGCCATTTTGACGAACTTCATTCAAAGTCTGTGCTGACTCTTCGCTTAAGCTATAAAATTCACTATGCATCTTGTGATCTTCAATATTTTCTTCTGTTACCGGACGGAAAGTACCCAGACCAACATGCAATGTTAAATAAACTAATTTAACACCTTTATCTTCGATTTTTTGTAACAATTCCTTCGTAAAATGCAAGCCGGCAGTTGGTGCCGCAGCTGAACCAATTTCTTTAGAATAAACTGTTTGGTACATTTCTGGATCATCCAGCTTTTCTTTGATATATGGAGGTAAAGGTGTTTCACCAAGTCTTTCAAGGACTTCCATGAAAATACCATCGTAGTGAAATTCGATCATCCGACCGCCATGTTCTAATTCTTTAGTAACTGTCGCAGTCAGTTCCCCATTACCAAAGGAGATCTCAGTACCGACCTTGGCTCTTTTAGCAGGTTTAACTAATGTTTCCCAGTTATCTCCTTCAGTATTGTTTAACAGCAAAACTTCCAAATGACCACCAGTTGCCGGTTTATTACCATAAAGACGTGCTGGCATTACGCGTGAGTCATTCATAACTAATGCATCACCCGGGTTTAAGCGATCGATCACGTTATAAAAATGATCATCTTCATATTCACCACTAACATGGTCTAAAACCAACATCCGTGACTCGTCACGTTTCTTTAATGGTGTTTGGGCGATCAACTCTTGGGGTAATTCATAATCAAAATCTTCTGTTGTTAAATGTTCTTCGGACACTACTAATACCTTCTTTTCAATAATTTTTTTGGTTATTTGGTTCGATCCCTAAATGGGAATATGCAGCGCTGGTCACCATCCGACCCCGCGCTGTTCGTTTGATAAAACCGATCTGCATTAAGTAAGGCTCGATCATATCTGCCACTGTATCAGTTTCTTCACCAATATTAGCAGCAATTGTGGCTAAACCAACTGGCCCACCATCATATAATTCGATCATTGTTTCTAACATTTTACGATCAGTCTCATCTAAACCATGCTCGTCAACTTGCAATAAACGCAAAGCATAATCAACGATCTCCTTGTCGATACTATCCTTTTGTGCAACTTGTGCAAAATCTCTGACCCGCTTTAAAAGCCGATTAGAAACACGTGGTGTTCCTCGAGAACGACGAGCGATCTCTCGTGCTCCTAATGGATCGATCTTCGTATTAAAAACAGCAGCCGACCGTAAAACAACTTCGGTCAACTCGTCTTTTGTATAATAGTTCATATGCTCGACGATCCCGAAACGTGCGCGCAAAGGCGCTGATAAAAGACCGGCCCGAGTCGTTGCGCCAACCAATGTGAATGGTGGTAGTGGAAAATGGACCGGATGTGCCGTCGCATCTTGTCCCACAACGATATCAATATAAAAGTCTTCCATCGCTGAATATAAAATTTCTTCTACATTTTTCGGCAAACGATGGATCTCATCGATAAACAAAATATCGCCAGGTTGCAATTCATTTAACAAAGCAACTAGATCTCCCGGTTTTTCAATTGCTGGCCCACTAGTTGTTTTGAAATTAACTGCCATCTCATTGGCAATTACTCCCGCCAAAGTTGTTTTACCTAAACCCGGAGGTCCGTAAAGCAGCACATGATCTAGCGGCTCTTCACGTTTTTTGGCTGCTTTGATATAAACCGCGACTTCTTGCTTGATTTTTTCTTGACCAATATATTGGCTCAATGTGCGTGGACGTAAACTTAACTCTGTTTGATCTTCAGCTCTGCCACTACTCTCGCCTGAAATTATCCGCTCATCTTCATCCATAAGTGCGAACCTCCTTTACTATACTATTTTTTCATTAACAGTTTCAACGCCTGTCGTAAATATTGATCAGTTGAAGTCCCGTCAAACTCACGTAATTTCTTACCGACTCGTTTTACTTCAGCTTTGGTATAACCTAAAGCTAACAAAGCTTCCAGACTTTCTTTCAAATAGATTGGATCATCTTTTTGCCCGATCTGTAATTGGTCATCGATCATTGGTGTTTGTGTTGAAAGATCGGTCATTTTGTCTTTCAAATCTAAAATGATCTGTTTGGCTGTCTTTTTACCAATACTTGGAAATTTCGTCAAATACGATTCATCATTCGAGTCAATTGCGTTGACCAATCCAGAGTGATCTTCAGTTGCTAAGATCGCCAAAGCACTTTTAGGGCCAATCCCTGACACACTGATCAATTTCAAAAACAGCTGTTTTTCTTGATAGTCTTTAAAAGCAAACAAACTGACATCATTTTCTCTGACTGCTTGATAGATATATAACTGTTGCTTAGTTTCACGATCGACCGTAAAACTAAACGGGTTAGCCACATTTAATCGATAACCGATCCCATTTACTTCAAGTACAATATAATGCGGTGTCACACTAGTGATCAAACCAATAAAATATTCATACATATTAGATCCTCAGTTCTATTATTTACTTAATTTATTCTCAGCATTAACCAGTTAAAAAATTTTTTCTAGTCGGAATCATCTAATTGCCGAGTTCTTTATTCTAAAATATCATGTCCTTCATGTGGATCTTGGATCCGTTTGAACATATGCTCCATATCGGCCGTTGTAAAATGTACTAAAGTCGGCCTGCCATGCGGACAATTATAGGGATTTTCGCATTGCCGTAGTTGTTTTAGCAGTGAACGAGCTTGTTTTTCGTCTAAATGATGATTAGCCTTGATCGACCTTTTGCAACTCATCATGATCGCCGTTTTTTCTCTAAACTTGGCGACTGATAATTTATTATCTTCTAAAATATAATCGATCATTTCCTTGACGATCGACTCTTCTTGTCCCTTTTTAAACCATGTCGGATGCTGGTGGATCGCAAAAGTATTTTGCCCAAAGTCTTCTAAATATAGCCCAACTTCAGCTAATTTAGACTTATTTTGTTGGATCCTTAACGCATCATTGACTGGATAAGATAAGATGATCGGCAACAATAAATTTTGTTGATCATCTGAAACTTGACCGATCTGTTCTCGATAATATTCATACTTGACCCTCTCTTGAGCAGCATGCTGATCAACGATATAAAAGCCATCGCCAGATTCAGCAAATAAAAATGTCCCATGCATTTGGCCAAAATAATTTAATGGTGGAAACTCGGCCTTTTCTGTGGGTTGATTTTCATCAATGCCCGGTGAGATATCTGCGCTATTTTCGCTAATTGAAGCATCTTTTGTATCCGTTTTTCCTGTAGTTTTTCCTGGCTGATACTTAGCATCCCAGTTTTTAACTGCCTCGGAATCCAAATCATTCACATTACTGATCATTACTGGCTTAACGTCTGTTTTAACTGTGTTGTCAGTTTGATCTGTCTTGTCTGTTTTATCCGCAGGATCTTTACCGCCCATTAATGCATCAAGGACATCCTTTTTATTTGGCCTTTCATTTTGTTGAAAATCATAACTAGGTGAACTCTCATTTAAGCCAAAATCGAGTTGCTTACTTTTAGTCGTTTGATGTTGACCACTATGCATATTTTTTAAAGCATCCGGGATCAAGTTTTCTTGAGCGATCCGTTGATAAACGCTTTGCGACAGCAAGTCACATAGTTCCTGTTCTTTACTGATCTTCACTTCCTGTTTAGTGGGATGAACATTCACATCAACCAATATTGGATCTGAGCGAAGCGAGATCACAGCGATTGGATAGCGTCCGACCATCAACTTAGATCCATAGCCTTGCACTAATGCCTTACTTAAATGGTTATTTTTAACATACCTGCCATTTAATAAGAAGCTCATATAGTTACGTGAAGCACGCGTTAATTTAGGCAACGAAATATAACCTTGTACCTTAAAATCATTATTTTCTTGCTCAAAAAAAACCATTTGACGCGCCACATTTATCCCATAGATCGCACTGATCACTTGCTTTAAATTACCGTTACCTGCCGTATGCAATAATTCACGACCATTACTTAGTAAAGAAAAAGCAATATCGGTGTGGCTTAGTGCCAAACGATTCACAATATCCGTGATCGCAGATAGTTCAGTTTGTATTGAGCTTAAGTATTTCAAACGAGCTGGTGTATTGAAAAAAAGGTTATCTACACTCACTTTAGTCCCACGTCGGCTTTCAGAGATCTGCTTATCAATGACCTTACCGCCTTTTAAATGGATCTTAGTGCCAGGTTTTCCCTCAGTCGCAGTCTCCATCACCACATCAGAAACCGATACGATGCTTGGTAAAGCCTCACCTCGAAAACCTAAAGTCACGATTTGAAAGAGATCTTGCCGACTTGCAATTTTACTAGTTGCATGACGGCGAAAGGCCATTTCAATTTCGTCAACCGGGATTCCTCGACCATTATCAATGACTTGAATCGACTTGAGACCTGCATCCTCAACTACAATATCAATTTGTGAACTACCTGCATCGATTGAATTTTCGACCAACTCTTTTACCACGGAAGCAGGGCGTTCCACAACTTCACCAGCAGAAATTTGGTCTGCTAAAATTGAGTCGAGTTGATGAATTTCGGTCATAAGTTTTCTCCTTTCTCAACAAAATACTCAGTAAACACTACCATGATTTATTTTTTCTTATTCAAACGACTCTGCCACTTGTAGACAGCGTTCATAACTTCCATGGGCGTCATCGCCATTAAATTAGCATTTTTTAATTCTCCCACGACTTTCGCATCTACTGGTGTCGTGGTTGGGTCTGGCTCACTAAACAATGACAGTTGCTGGTCTGCTTGTGGATCAGTGGTTTTTTCTTCAAGGATCTCTTCTTGACTTTCCGCAACTTCAGTCGCTTGTGACTGCGTGTGTGGCTGTGGTGATCTTTGTCCTTCTTGTTCTAAATTTGCCAAGATCTGCGCTGCATTTTTCAACAAACTATCTGGTAATCCAGCTAACTTAGCAACATGCACCCCATACGAGCGATCAGCAGGACCGGCTTGCATTTGATGCAAGAATACCAATTCACCATTT
>DXAP01000093.1 GCA_019116985.1 Candidatus Ligilactobacillus excrementavium
CGGCTCTAATGCAAAAAACGCATCATATCCGACTAGTCAATTAGTGCTCACCTTCTAAACGCCACGCTCTGCTCTCTGTTTTTAAACGTGTTCCAAAAGATTGAAGCCTTACTGTAAGGACGATTGCGCCATTCTGGTTCTTCGCTTTGCTACGACCCAAAATAACGCAATCGCCGTTACAAATCGGCTTCAGAACATCTTTTGTCTCACTCTTATTTGATTTTAGACAATAAAAAAAGTCCAGGCCCGCGTTTACATTCATACATATCATCTTGGAGGTTCACGTGTTTCTCCTAAGATATTCACACATCAGGGGCACTGGACTTGTTGGTTTCGTAAGGAAAGATCGTGTTTCCGCAACCCTAGTTGAGCAACTAGCTTCTGCATATTTTTCATTGAACTGCAATTGCTCCCTTACCTAGACTTCGGTCAACACCGGTGTTAAAAATCTTATGACCAGCCCGTTTTGGGTTTACGGATCTTAAAAAATTCATGTTGACTTCATCACTTCCAATTGACTAAATTATTTGTGGTTGAAACACATCTCATGTTGGTTCAATCACCCTCTAAAGAAGAATCTTTCTGCGTTTGGAACTTTCTCATGTTGGTTCCGACACCCTCAATCATATCCTCTATTTTGGTTGAATCTAGCGGATTTTCTTTCTTTAAAAATTTAATTATTTTTGTTGCTATATTCAGTTGTCTGACTCACTAACTGAGTCCTGATCTTTCCTTACACCTATTTTATAACACACTTCCAAGCTTTATGCAACCGTTATCACTTAGAAAAATGATGTTTTTTAAAATTATTGTTTTAAGTCTTAGAAATCCCATGATAGCAATGTTAACTGGCATTATGGTCATTAAAATAGTGGGGGGAGAATAGCAAAAACAAAGGGTTGGGACAAAACTAGCTGTCCGATACTAAAAAGGCCATCGATCTATCACATTAAATGGATTAGATCGACGGCCCTTAAACGTGTTCCAAAAGATTGAAGCATCTTTTGGAACACTCTCGGATAGTTAACTTTGATTATTCAATTTCAATTTTATGCGTTTTGCTTTGACCTTCAGTTGTTTTCGGCAATGTGATAGTTAAAACACCATCTTCATACTTAGCACCGATCTTTTCATGATCAACATCAGGGAAATTGTATTGACGGGTAAATCTACCAGAGCTACGTTCACTTGCGATCATGTTGCCTTCTTTGTCACTGCGATCAGAAAACGATTGACGCTTGGCAGAAACAGTCAAAGTGTTATCTTTAAAATCGATCGAGATATCTTTCTTGTCAACACCGGGGACATCGATCGCTACGGTATATTCTTCATCAGTTTCTTGTACATCACTTCGTAATTCCTTGAAAGAATCACTTAAGTTCATTAACGGACGTCCAAAATTCTTGAAAAATTCATCCCCAGAATCCAACAGATCATTAAAACGGTTAGAAATATCGTTAGCCATAACATCAAAACTTCCTTTCTATAAATGAATGATATTGTTACATAAAATAGTAGATAGGGATAAACGAGCTAAAGAAAATATTACTTTTAACTCATCCCTCACTATTAATTCTATACGTTTTTAGCTGAGATGCAAAGAAAAAACACTAAAAGGTCAAAAAAAGTCAAACTTAAATTTAAAGGCCATCTAGCCTGATTTAATAACATTTATTATGAGACATTATTAAAATGGGCAAGGCCTTAGACGCTGTCGAAATTATTTTTTGTAAGACAATTTCGTCACTTATTTTTGTGTTTAAAACGGATCCATAATGAGTCTAAGACCATCAAAACGATCACAATAAATGAAATGATGTAACCAACTACACCTAGTTTATAAATTGCAGGATGTTGTGCACTTCCTTGCACTAACAGCGAAGACCCTAAGATCAAAGCTGCTAAAATGATCGCACTCACGAGGCGATCAACGATCTTACCAAAATTGACAAATAATGCTTCCTGTCCTTTTAAAGAGATATTGAGTTTAGTTTGTCCATTGGTAAAAAGGTTGATCAATTGTTCCAGCTTGAGTGGGATCTTAGGCAAAGAATGAACTGACTGCATCAGATCTAAACTACTATCTTCCAGTTGTTTTTTCCAATTAAAGTGGTTGATGAGATATTCTTTGGCAAATGGGCGCGCGACATCCATCATTTCCATGTCGGGATCTAACTCAGCCACGATCCCTTCCAAAGACGCGAAGGATTTGACCAACAGAGTTACTTCTGATTTAGCTTGCAAGTTATTATCACGACACAAGCCGATGGTATCAAACAGTAAACTGGCAACGTCGACTTGCCCTAGCCCCATTTGCATATAGGGTTGTAAAAAAAGCGCTAATTCTTCAAAAAACTTTTCCTGGTCGACCTTACCTGTTCGATTACAGATCGATAGGATCGCCTTACCGATCGTGCGTGTATCTTTAGTATTCAAAGCGAGAACGATTTGAATGATCCCATCGACTAAGTTAGGTGTTAAACGTCCCATCATTCCAAAGTCCAAGTAAGTGATCCGATAGTTCGGTAAGTCATCTTCCGCAGTCAAAGTAGTTTTCTTGCCACGTGTTTTTCGTTGAAATTGAGCTACTTTGTTTTGTTCTTTAACGTCTTTTGGATCCAAACGATGGAATAAAATATTGCCTGGATGCGGGTCGGCGTGGAAAAAGTTATCTACGAAAATTTGTTTGACGAAGTTGCGAACTAGAGCTTGTGCAACATCTTTACGTTCTTGTTTTTGCTGTTTTGCCTGTTGTTGGTTTTTACTCAATGGTTCTTGCATGTAGTATTTAATACTTTCACCAGGCATATAACCCGTGACTAAGATCTTTTGTGCAGAAACTTCAGAGTAAGTGCGTGGAACAGTGATGACGCCGTCATTGTTGTTTAGGTTATAAAACTCTTGTCCGTTTTTGATCTCGATCTCGGTATTGATTTCTGTAAATAATGCGTCTTTGATCTCGTTAAAAATTTCTTCCGGATCAACTGCACCGATCTCAGGCCCAATTTTTGAAATATTGACTGCTTTTTCAAATAGCGACATGTCGGTCTTGACTAGTTCTTGAACTTTTGGATGCTGGATCTTAACGACTGCGGTTGTTCCGTCTTTGAGGAGAGCACGATGTGTTTGTCCGATCGAAGCTGAGGCAAATGGGTCTTTATCAAATTCAGCAAAGACATCATCGATCTCTTGGCCTGTCTGCTCTTTAAATGTTTGCTCGACTGTGGAGTAGGGGTCGATCTGTACGTTGTCTTGTAACTTACTGAATTCATGTGTATAAGCAGGCGAAACTAAGTCAGGACGTGTTGATAAGATCTGTCCGATTTTAATAAAGGTCGGTCCAAGCTCTTCAAATCCTAAACGGATCTCTTCCGGATTTTTTTGCCTGATAAAGTTACTGAGCATGTCATGTTCCCGAATAACATGGACGATTTCAAGGAGTCGCTCCCGTTGGGTTGGGCGGGCGTTATCTCTTGTTTCATTGGAAATGTTTTTAGCCATCGGATCACATCCTTTCTAACAAAGTATCTTATCATTATTTTAGCATTTTTTAGTACCTAGACCTATCTTTTACAATCAGAAAAGTTGACTTATTTGTTAATATGTTTTGAATAATAAATTATAAAAAACTAATCAATTACACATTTTTGATACTGCTTATATTAAACACTAATTTTAAAGCATATGGATATTGAATAAAGGGATTTTACGAGTTGATAAAATTAAAAAAAGTAGTTGATTTTTAAATTTTATGCTGTATAATCTTATAAAATTAGAAAATAATTAGAAGGAAGAAGGATGTGTATGAGTTTGAAAAAAATGTTTTCTGCAGGAATGGTCGTCGCGGTAGCTGGATTAGCTTTAACGGCGTGTGGGTCTAAGTCTGATTCATCTGGTGATGGCAAGTTGGCTGAAAAACAGGTTTTAAATTGGAATGAACCGTCGGAGTTACCCACAATGGATCCCTCAAAAGCAACGGATACGATCAGTTTTGATATGATGAATAATAGTATGGAAGGATTGTACCGCATTGGTAAGAATTCTAAGATCGAACCTGGTGTGGCTAAAAAGACGAAGGTGTCTAAAGACGGCCTTACATACACATTTACCTTGCGTGAAGATAATAAGTGGTCCAATGGTGATCCAGTGACGGCTGAAGATTTTGTTTATTCCTGGCAAAGGACTCTCGATCCTAAAACTGGTTCAGAATATGCATATTTGTTCGACGGTATTAAAAATGCCAACGCGGTAATGAATGGCAAGAAGCCGGGCAGTTCTTTAGGGATCAAGGCTGAAGGTAAACATAAATTAGTTGTTTCGTTAGATAAAGATATTCCTTATTTCAAATTATTGATGGGCTTTCCTTCATTCTATCCGCAAAATAAGACAAGCGTTGAAAAATATGGTTCGAAGTATGGGACAGCGTCTAAGTATATGACCTATAATGGACCATTTAAAATGACAAAATGGACAGGTTCGAATTTAAGTTGGTCACTTGATAAAAACGAAAACTACTGGGATAAAAAGTCAGTTAAACTAGACCAGATCAATTTTAAGGTCAACAAAGATAATTCAACTGCTTATAACTTATATCAATCTAAAAAGTTAGACGAAACATTCTTAAGTACTGAACAAGCTAAGCAATTATCTAATAAGTCAGATTACAAGGTCTTAAAGCAGGCGCGGACTAATTACCTTGAGTTTAACCAAACTCAAAAAGTTTTCCAGAATAAAAAAATCAGACAGGCGATCGCATATGCAATAGACCGTGACCAATTAGCTAAAAAAGTCTTAGGTTCAGGGACTAAAGTTTCGCAAGGTATCGTTTCTTCAGGGCTGCAAACTTATAAAGGCCAAGATTTTGCTGATGAAGCGAAAACTAAGGTTGGCGTAACTTACGACAAGAAGAAAGCTAAACAATTGTTAAAAGAAGGGCTGAAAGAAACTGGCGAAGATAAATTAAGCTTTACACTTTTAGGTGATGATACAGATGTTTCTAAGAAAGTTACTGCATTTATCCAAAGTCAATTAGGCGAAAATTTAGGTATTGATGTTCGTGTTCAAAATGTGCCGTTTAAAACACGTCTGGACCGTTCCAAAAACCAGGAATTCGATGTTGTTCTTGGCTCATGGGGGGCTGATTTCTCTGATGCGATCAGCTTTATTGATCTCTTTACCTCAGATAATTCATACAATAACGGTAAGTGGAAGAATACGGAATATGATCGTTTGGTTCAAGCTTCAAAGACAACGGATGCCGCTAATGAGCAGAAACGTTGGGACGATCTTGTAAAAGCATCTAAAACGTTAAGCGAAGATCAAGGCGTTGTACCACTGTATCAGTTGAATCAGCCAACTATGGTCCGAGAAAATGTTAAGGGCTTGGTACAAAATTCAGCGGGCGTGGTCAATAACTGGAAGGACACATATATTGCTAAATAATTCTCAACTATTTAGCTAAAAATAGCACTTAGGAAAAAGGCTGGGACATAACGAGCTGTGCGATCCTAAAAAGGGCCATCGATCTAACCAATTAAATGAGTTAGATCGGTGGCCCTTAAACGTGTTCCAAAAAAACTGAAGTCGTACTGTAACAACGATTGCGTGATTCTGTTCCTTCGCTTTACTTCGACTTAAAATTATGCGATCGTCGTTTTAAATCGGCTTCAAAGCATTTTTCGTCTCACTTTTTTATCGATTATTTTTTATAGTAAGTAACTTCTCTGCCATTTAGTGGTTGGATCTCACGGTGGTTTTCAGGGTAGTCATTGTGTAGCGCTTTTTTTGAACTAGTCGAAATGTAATGTGGTGTCGTCAAAACGATCCAGGTCACATCAGCCTTTAAAGGTGGTGTGGTCAAAGAACCAGTATATGTGACATGTGAGAGGTCATCTGGTAGTAGTTTGGACAGTTCATTGACCTGCGCATCTTCGGTATAGATCTGGTTAAGCGGTAAGTGTTTTGCTTGTTGATCATTAACCTGGCATAGGAGTGCGAGGACTAAATTGGCGCCGTTTTCGTTTTGATACACGAAGTGGATCTCGCCATCTAGTCGGCGCCCCTGAAGTGTATGTTCACTGCCATCATGAAAATGGATCCGCTGCAATTCATATTTGTCGTCAGCGATAGTTAGAGTACCACTAGCTAGAAACTGATCCCCATTTGCCTGAATCTTTTTTTTGATCTGTTTGTTAGAAGCAAAAGTTAAAGCTAAAGGCTGCTTGTCTAAGCTTTTATTTGTGGCAAGCGTTAAATCAATGTCGATCGGTGATTCTAAATTTGAAAGTGATTCCCAAGAATTTTGTAATGCGTAGTCTAGATATTCCATTTTGTTTCCCTCTTTTTTATGAAGTAATTTACCTAAGATGATACTGTAGTTAGTTTACCAAAAATATCAACAACTGACATTGATTTAAAATGTGCCAATGAGTCCTGGGGTGTGGAGCAAGACTTTAGTGTGTTATAATTGATACAGTAATTTTGTCACTAAGCATAGTCCAGAAATGAGGAAAAATATGACACGCCGTGAAAAAATCTTAGCTTATGTGAAAAGCCAAGCGGGGGTAAATACTCAAGGCTTGACGACCCTGGCTATTTCTGAAGCTTTAGGCATAATACGTTCTAATGTTAGTAAGGAGTTAAACGCTTTAGTACGTGAAAATATTTTGCAAAAATCAACTGGACGTCCCGTACGCTATTTATTAGCAGGAACAAAAACACAGTCAACAACACAAAATAATACAGAAAAATCTGTTGCCTTGCATGCTAATAAAAGAAAAAACTTTACTGTGCAAGAACAGCAAGAAAAAGCCGCTGCTTCAATGGATGAAACTGACTTTTTTGAAACGATGATCGGACGTAATGATAGCTTGAAAAATCAAGTTGAACAAGCTAAAGCAGCTATTTTGTATCCGCCGCATGGTTTAAATGTATTGATCACTGGGCCGACTGGTTCAGGGAAAACTTACTTTGCTAATGCCATGTATCAGTTTGCCTGGGGGAAAAACGTTTTGTCCCAGGAAGGCATGACAGTATTTAACTGTGCGGATTATGCTCATAATCCACAGTTATTGATGTCACAATTATTTGGATATACTAAGGGCGCTTTTACTGGTGCCAATGAAGATAAAGACGGACTGATCCAGCAAGCTGATGGTGGAATGCTGTTTTTAGATGAAGTTCACCGTTTGCCGCCGGAAGGTCAGGAAATGATTTTTTATTTTATGGATCATGGGACTTATAACAAGCTGGGTGAGTCTGGTAAAAAGCATTATGCTGATGTGCGCTTAGTGTGTGCTACAACAGAAGATCCAGAAAGTTCTTTATTACAAACATTCGTCAGACGGATCCCGATCATGATCCAGATGCCAGCTTTTAAAGAACGGACAATGCGTGAACGTGTTGCCATGATGAAACGATTATTGACGATCGAAGCTAACCGGATCCACCGGAATATTAGGCTGAATGAAGACGTTGTGCAGGCGTTGATCGGTAGTGTGACTTATGGGAACGTGGGGCAGTTGAAGTCAAATATTCAGCTGGTTTGTGCCCAAGGGTTTTTGGGTAACATTAACAATGAAACAGAAATCAAATTAGATTTTGATACGATGCCGACAAATATTAAAGATGGGCTACCGCGTTTAGCTTCTAACCGTGATGAGCAAAGTAAATTAACGAAATTATTGGAGCCGACGATGGTTATTCAACCGGATAATTTAACAACTGCTCCTGCAGATAGAGATAATTATGAATTGCCGTATAACTTGTATGAAGTGATCGGTGAAAAAGCCCAAGTTTTGCAAGATGAGGGCTTAGATCAAGCTGCGATCAATAATTTCATCATGACTGATATTAACGTGCATTTGAAATCATTTTATAAAAATGCCAAATTTGACCGGACAGAGAAGAGTTTCAATGAGATCATTGATCAAGATATCGTTGATATTACCAATGAGATCGGAGCTTTTCTAAAAGAAGAACGTTATGATGTCGGTGAAAACTACCTATATGGAATGAGCTTGCACATTAGTTCATTCATCAAACGCGTGCAGTCTGGTAAACCATTGCGACGCGTGGCTAATAACATTATTTCAATGGTCAATGATTACCCGCGTGAATTTGAACTGGCAAAGAAAATAAAAGAAATGCTGGAAGAACATTACCAGATGCCAGTCCCAGATTCGGAACTGTATTATTTGGCGATTTTGTTAGCCTCTTTAAAAGCTGAGCCAGAAACTGGTAAAGTGGGGATCGTTGTTGCTGCGCATGGAGATAGCACAGCTTCTTCGATGGTTCATGTTGTTAGGCAGCTTTTATCGGCTGATAATTTAGAGTCATTTGATATGGCACTAGAAATGGACCCACAAACAGCCTTACATGGTATTGCACGTAAAGTTAAACGAGTCGATCGAGGCAATGGAGTTTTATTAATGGTAGACATGGGTTCGCTTGGAACTTTTAATAACAAACTTGAAGAACTGACTGGAGCTTTTGTCAAGACCATCGACATGGTCACGACAGCGATGGTGTTAGAGGCAGCTCGTAAGTCATCGTTGATCGATAGTGACCTTGATCTGATCTACCACGAGTTAACTGACTTTAACGGTTATTCACGGCCAGTTGTAAACGAGGATCAAGATAATGTTAGCGTAGGAGTCGGTGATTCTAGACAACGGGCGATCGTCGCTTTATGTGCGACGGGACAAGGAACAGCCCAGAAAATCAAAGAAATCTTGGACGGAATATTAGTTGACCATTTGATCGATGATGTTGTAGTGATCCCGATCTCTGTCGTGGAAATGGATAAAACGTTGGAAGACCTGAAGCGTAATTATCATATTATCGCGACTACTGGGATCACAAGACCGCAGATCCCTGTTCCGTTTATTTCACTGGAAGATCTATTACAAGGTGGCGGTGAAAAATTCATTGATATGATCGAAAAAATGGGAGATGAAAGAAAAAACGATAATGTTCCCGTTAATTTGGAGAGTTCTGAAAATCTAACTGAGCAAAAAGCCCAGCAATATCTGGCACAGTATTTTACATTTATCAATCCGAAAAAATTGATCGGTGTTTTATGGAATTACTGTGATTATATTGCAGAACGAGTTGATTTTGAATTTACCAATGCTTTACGGATCAGTGTGGTCATGCACTTGGCGGGCGCAATTGAGCGGTACTTAACTAATTCACCGATCACGGCTTCTGACAAAGAGATAGAAAGTGTGCGTTCTGAACAGCTGTATCAAATCATATTTCAAGCAAATGAGTTGCTTGAAACTACGTTGAATTTGAAACTTTCAGAAGAAGAAATCTATTATATCGTTAAATTGTTTGATACAGAAGTCGTAAAATAAGATACACTATAAACCTGATACACTATTTTGTGTATCGGGTTTATTTTTTAAGAAATTCTAAACACTGTTAAATAAGCTTATAACTATGATACACAAAAGTTGGCACGGAATTTGCTATATGTTTGGTGGAGTGTTTTGAACATGGTTTTCTCTTAGATCGTTTTGACCGTTAAAAGAATTTGTTATCATAACTTTTCCATTTTTATTTAAACGATAACATCTCGATCCAAAGAAAATGATGTTTAGAATTTCCACAGTACATTTTAACTTAATTTATTGTTAGGCTGAGTGAATGAAGGTGATTGACATGGAAGTTCGCTTGCTGCGTGTTGACAGTCGCTTATTGCACGGACAAGTCGCTACGAACTGGGCAAAAGTTTTGAAAGTTGACCGGATCTTAGTCGTTTCTGATCAAGTTGCACGTGATAATATACGTAAAACTTTGATCAGACAGGCGAGCCCACCTGGAATCAAGGTCCACGTGATACCTTTAATGAAGATGTTACGTATTTACTTTGATCCACGTTTTAACGATTTTAAAGCGCTGATCTTAGTGGAAAACCCACGTGACGCACAGATCTTGGTCGAAAATGGGATTCAAGTTAAGCTAGTTAACGTTGGTGCACTTAGCTTTAATAGTTCACGACAAATGGTCACTGATAGTATTTCGGTCGATCAAAAAGATGTTGAAGCTTTTACTTGGTTGCATGACCAAGGGGTCAAGCTAGATATCCGTAAAGTATCTGGAGATTCTTCCAAAGACCTTTGGAAGGTGTTAACTGAAAAAGGATTAGTAAAACGTGGACCAAACAACATTCATGCTTAGCATAAATTAAGTTAATGGTATATTAAATCCGAGTTATCGGAAAATTTTATTGTGGGAGGTACACAAAATGGTAGGTATTATCCTCGCGAGCCACGGTAGCTTTGCGGAAGGCATTTTTCAATCTGCTCAAATGATTTTTGGCGAGCAAGAAAATGTCCAAACAGTTACTTTAAAACCAAGTGAAGGCCCGGATGATGTTCATGCCAAAATGGAAAAAGCGGTTGCTACATTTGACGATCCAGAACAAGTTTTGTTTTTGATCGATCTGTGGGGCGGTACACCATTTAACCAGGCAAGTAACATTTTCGAAGACCATAAAGATACTTGGGGAATTGTAGCTGGTATGAACTTACCGATGGTCATCGAAGCATACGCATCACGTTTGTCAATGGATTCAGCACAAGAAATTGCTGCTCATATTATCCAAACGGCAAAAGATGGTGTGAAAGTTAAACCAGAAGAACTAGAACCAAAAGCACCTGAGGCTGCAGCAGCAGAAGCTAATGATGCGCAACCTAAGGGAGGCTCGATCCCTGAAGGAACTGTGATCGGTGATGGTAAGATCGATTATGTTCTTGCTCGTGTTGATTCACGTTTACTTCACGGACAGGTTGCTACTTCATGGACAAAGGCGACTGCTCCTAATCGGATCATCGTTGTCTCGGATGGCGTTGCACATGATAATTTGCGTAAGAACATGATCATGCAGGCGGCTCCTCCTGGTGTTAAGGCCAATGTTGTGCCTGTTTCTAAGATGGAAGAGGTCGCAACTGACCCTCGTTTTGGTAACACTAAGGCTTTGATCTTGTTTGAAAACCCAGAAGATGCTTTACAAGCTATTAAAGGTGGGATGGATCTAAAAGAACTTAATATTGGGTCAATGTCTCATTCTGAAGGTAAGGTCGCTGTTAACAATGTTTTGTCGATGGGACCTGAAGATGTAAAGGCTTTTGATGAATTGAAAAAGATGGGCGTTCAATTTGATTTACGTAAGGTACCTGCTGATAAAAAAGGTAACTTTGACGAATTAGTTGAAAAAGCTCGTAAAGGATTAGGCTTGTAAGCCTTTAAAAATGAAAAGGAGGGTATTTCATGTCTGCTATTTCAATGATCTTAGTAGTGATCGTGGCGTTTTTCGCCGGCATGGAAGGTATCTTGGATGAGTGGCAATTCCATCAACCATTAGTTGCATGTACGTTGATCGGATTAGTTACTGGACATCTCACTGAAGGTATTATGTTAGGTGGTTCATTACAAATGATCGCCTTAGGATGGGCTAACGTTGGTGCCGCTGTTGCGCCTGACGTTGCTTTAGCATCTGTTGCTTCAGCTATTATTTTAGTACAAGGTGGTCAGGGAGTTCACGGTGTTGGATCTGCTGTGGCCTTGGCTATTCCGTTGGCTGTTGCTGGTTTGTTCTTGACGATGGTCGTACGTACTGTAAGTACAGCTTTCGTTCATTTGATGGATAAAGCAGCCAAAGAAGGAAATTCTAAGATGATCGATTTTTGGCACTATGTATGTATTGCTTTGCAGGGATTGCGTATCGCTATTCCAGCAGCTCTTTTACTAGTTATCCCAGCATCATCAGTTCGTGGCATGCTAGCTGCAATGCCTGACTGGTTGAATGATGGTATGTCGATCGGTGGTGGCATGGTTGTTGCCGTTGGTTACGCCATGGTTATCAACATGATGGCTTCACGTGAAGTTTGGCCATTCTTTATTATTGGTTTTGTAATTGCTGCACTTTCTGATTTAACATTGATCGCTATTGGTGCTTTAGGTGTTGCCTTGGCATTAATGTACTTGACCCTTGATAAGGGTGGTTCAAATAGTGGTAGCAACAATGGTGGAAGCAGTAATACTGGTGACCCATTGGGCGACATTCTCGATGACTATTAAAATAAGGAGGGAAATACAATGGCTGAACCGGTAGTAAGTGAAAAAACAATTAGTTTATCTAAAAAAGATCGTATTAAAGTAGCATGGCGTACACAGTTCCTACAGGGTTCTTGGAACTATGAACGTATGCAAAACGGTGGCTGGTGTTACTCAATGATCCCAGCGATCAACAAGTTATATGAAAAGAAAGAAGATCGAGCAGCCGCTTACCAACGTCACTTGGAATTCTTTAATACTCATCCATATGTAACTTCACCGATTATTGGTGTAACGTTAGCTTTGGAAGAAGAACGTGCTAATGGTGCCCCAATTGATGATGCTGCAATTCAAGGTGTTAAGGTTGGTATGATGGGACCTTTAGCTGGTGTTGGTGATCCAGTGTTTTGGTTTACTGTTCGCCCAATGATCGGTGCTTTAGGTGCTTCATTGGCTCTGGGTGGTAACATCGTGGGACCTATCTTGTTCTTTGTATTGTGGAACATTATTCGTTTAGCAACTATTTGGTATACACAAGAATTTGGTTACAAAGCAGGTAATGCTATTACAGATGACTTATCTGGTGGTTTATTGCAAATGATCACTCGTGGTGCATCTATGATGGGTATGTTCGTGTTAGGTGCTTTGATCGAACGGTGGGTCAATATTGACTTCCAGCCTGTTGTTTCAAAAATTCAGCAGCAAAAAGGTGCTTATATCGATTGGAATAGTCTACCGAGTGGCAAGGCTGGCATCCATGAAGCACTTTCGCAACAAGCAGCTGGACGTTCTCTAGATAAAGTCAAGGTAACTACTTTACAAGATAACTTGGATGAACTGATTCCAGGACTTGTTCCATTGTTACTGACATTCTTATGTATGTGGTTATTAAAGAAGAATGTTTCTCCAATTGTAATTATCCTTGGTATCTTTATTGTAGGTATCCTCGGTCACGTTGTCGGACTTCTTTAGAATCAATAAGTAGTAAGATATTTAACGGTCTCATTGCAATTGTACAATGGGATCGTTTTTGTTATAACAGAGAAAAAGAGTAGTAGGTAAATTGGGGGTATTTAACAATGTTTGGCAAGAAAAAGAAAAAAAACAAGTACGAACGTGTTAAGTCAATGAATACTAAAGTTGACTTAGTTATTCGTGGGACCTCGCATGTTGGTATGAATAGTTATGGGGAGATCATGGTTGGAGACCAGGCTTTTGAATTCTATGATGAAAGAAACCCTAATAATTACGTGCAGATCCCGTGGAAAGAAGTCGACCTTGTTGTTGCCTCCATTTACTTTAAGGGTAAGTGGATCCCAAGGTATGGATTTCAAACTAAGAAAAATGGCATGTTGAACTTTTCAAGTAAAGATCCTAAGAAAGTCTTACGTGCTGTTCGGGTCTATATTGAACCTGACCATATTGTAAGATCATTGACTTTCTTTCAAGTCCTTAAACGTGGTTTAAAAGCGATGGTTTCAAAAAAAGATAATGAATAAAATATTTGTTTTAGACTAGATCATGTTTCGTGGTCTAGTTTTTTAATGTTATAAAATTAAATAATTAATAATATTGCTTTGGCTTTTTTTACTATTAAAGGAAGATTTTATAAATGAAAGATAAAGAAAAAAGTGAAAACGATTTTATTAAAAAATTTAAAAAAGTTGTTGACGTATGGCTTTTATGGCGGTATATTATTAATCGTTGTCACCAAGCAACTGATTCTTCGATAATTTAATTAAAAAAGTTGTTGACATCATTAAATATAGTTGATATACTGTAAAAGTTGTCGTTACAACTGCGAAATCGAAAAAGAGATAACTTTGATATTATAAATTAAATTAAATTCTTGTTGACAAAGAATTGATAATCTGATATTATTAAGAAGTTGTCAGTTGTTGACAATAAGTATTAAAAAGTAGATCTTTGAAAACTGAACAAAGTTTCGACAAATCAAATGTGTGAGGTCGCTTATCTTAATGATAAGTGCAAACAACATTTGCGAAGTCAATTCGCTAGTAAAATTTATGAGTCACAAACTTTAAAA
>DXAP01000094.1 GCA_019116985.1 Candidatus Ligilactobacillus excrementavium
GCTAAAAAGTATAAGTGGATCGGTTGACTTGTTGATTAATAGAGATCCTAAACTTATTAAGCAAGTCCAAGATCTGTAACTAGGAAAAGAAAAAAATTATACTATCTAAAAAATATTATCCAAAGTAAAAAGCTCTAGTCTAATTTCGTTAGACTGGAACTTTGTGTTGTTTAGAAGCGTATTTTATTTCTTTTTGCAAATTTGTTACAGCATACTCCTAAAAATAGCGTAATTTAGAACGGTTTGTTACAAACGGTCATAGTGCAGTATAACCACCGTCAGCATTAATTAATGCACCTGTAACGATCGAAGCTTCATCACTTGCTAAAAAAGAAACTACATTAGCGATTTCTTCTGGTTCAGCTAAACGGCCGATGGGCATTTTTTCAACCATGGAATCAGTGGTTTCTTTGGGCAAAGTTTTCAATAAAGGTGTATTAACATAGCCAGGAGCCACTGCGTTAAATCTAATTCCTTGTGACGCGTAAGTAACAGCTTGTGATTTCGTATAGTTTGCCACGCCAGCCTTGGCTGCTGAATAGGCTTGTGACTTTTCTCCACCTACTACACCTAAGATAGAGCTCATATTGATTATGTTACCGCCGCTATTTTGCTTCTCCATTTGTTGAACAACATATTTATTTGACAAAACGACTCCCGTTAAGTCAATGCTGATTACTTTATTCCAATTGTCTTCATCTAATTCAGAAATAGGTGCTTTTTTCTCAGATACACCAGCATTAGCAACTAAAATATCAACGTGGGTATATTTTTCCACTACATTTTCAACTAAGGAGCGCAAAGAAGAACTATCGGTCACATCAGTTTGGATAAAATCAATTTTTGAATCTTTGGGTGCATTGATATCGGCTGAAATTGCTACAGCACCTTCTTTAACAAATTTTTGTGCAATAGCTAAGCCGATCCCTGATGAACCTCCAGTAATAATTGCTACTTTTCCTTTTAACCGGTTTGTCATATTGTTTCCTCCAGTATAAATACAAGGTGAAGTGAACTGTTCAGAAGCCGAGCACTATCGAACTTTTGACGATACATCGTGGCTTTTGATGTATTGTTTAAAGTTGGATAGGCGCAGACTTCTAGCTCACGTAACTTGACTAAATTATTTTGTATTCCAACTTAAGGTAGGAAGATAGGACCTAGTAAGTAATCGTCTAACTACCGTTAATGGAAATTTATTCTCTCAATCTAACACTTCTTACATAAAAATGAAAGCGATTTTATTTATGAACTATGAAATTAACATAATTACATGTCTGAAGTGACAAACAAGAATTTATTCATCACATTTTTAACCGTTTTTGTTACGTTGACAAACAGCTAGATTACTCTTTTTAAGGTCTATTTATAATAAATAATCTCTAAAAATGTTGTTCATATAAGTAATCATTTGCGTACGCGGGTAAGGTATGCTCTAATTTTCTTAGAGGTGATCGAAATGGAAAACTATACACCTACTAAGGCGCGTCAGTACCTTTATCAGATTTTAAAAGCTATTAACAAGCAAAAAAAACCGATTACAATCACACCAGTTAATGGGAATGAAGGTCAGGTAGCAATTATTATTGCTAAAAAGATTGGAGTTCAATCGCCGAGAACGTATATTTAGAAAATACCGGCACACTGGCTAAAGTTCGTGAACGTGAAAATAATGACCGTGGCTTTACTAACGTTGATGAAATCGATTGGGATAATCTGTAAATAGTTATTAAGTTGAGATTAAAAGTTCCATTAAAGGTGATTTGAAGAAGTTAAAAAAATCGAACCTAAAAGAGCAATTTTTAAAAACAGTCACCATTTTGAAAGATGATCCTTACTAACCGATACAATTATTTGAAAAATTAAAAAAGGTCTACATTTATGCAGCGTGAGGCCATTACGAATAACAAAAACTAGCAAAAGTTTCCTCTCAATTTAGGGGATACTTTGCTAATTTTACAAGGCTGCTCTAACAGGAAAGCTGGGGTCAGGGACAAATGTTCTTAGCTTGATAAAAAACGGGCTGGAGAAATCAAAAATTGATTTCCCTAGCCCGTTTTATTTAAAATTAATTCGAAACTTCCTTAATGATATAAGTGACCTTTTCAGGTGTTTCGATCCCCAAAACATGCTTTTCTGGTTCATCTTCTAGTGGTCCAAGATCAAAAACAGTTTTGTCATCGTGGGGCTCAATGTTTTGAATACCAGCTGACAGTAAATGGTGGATCGAACGATTAATATCTTTATTTTCTTCAGTTTTTTGTGCAGCACCACTTAAAGTGTATCCTTCATCTAAAAAGGATTTTATCATACGAATACTACCGATTTGGGTGAAGGGTAGTTTGATCGCACCATTATCTGCTTTGACAGTTTTTAAGTAGCCACTTTTGATCCAGTAACGCACTTGAGCGTCTGTAACATTACCTGCCCGAGCAGCGTCACGAATGCTGAGCAAAATTTTATCCGGATCGATGATGCTATGCAGCCATTGTGCATATGCGTTAAATTGTTCCATTAAAACTCTCCTATACCTGAACTATTTGATAGATAGAAATACTTTTAAAAAAGTTAAGATCCTTCTCCTATATTTGTAGCATAAAAATGAAAACGTATCAACTAATTGATAAAGGAGATCAAATAGTTGACAATGTAAGTCAAATAATTTATATTTGACACTATCTGATTTTATGGCCAAAAAGTTGAAGGCGTAAAATTTTTGGTTTTATTTTGACAATAATAAATGAAAGAAGGAATATCTCTTGTCAAAAACTGCTGATAATAAAATGAGTGGTTTCAGTAAAACAATGATGATCATTGTTTTACTGATCGGGACGTTTTGTACAGTCTTGAATCAGACTTTACTTGCAACCGCCTTACCTAAGTTGATGTCGACTTTTGACGTTTCAACTGCAACAGTCCAGTGGTTGACTACTGGTTTTCTAATGGTTAACGGGATCATGATCCCTCTTTCTGCTTACTTAGCAACAACTATCAATACTAAATGGCTTTATATTAGTGCTATGACAGTATTCTTAGGTGGAACGATCTTGGCTTATGTTGCACCAACTTTTAGTGTGCTATTAGCTGGGCGTTTAGTGCAAGCTTTAGGTGTTGGTATTGCCATGCCTTTATTGCAAACGATCATGCTTTCGATCTTCCCACCTGAAAAGCGTGGAGCTGCTTTGGGATTAGTTGGAATCGTAATTGGTGTGGCACCGGCGATCGGCCCAACTTTGTCTGGTTGGATCATCGATAAATACCAATGGCGTGATCTTTTCGGAATGATCATTCCGATCATGGTCGTGGTTATTATCTTAGCACTCTTCTTTATGAAACCCGTGATAAAGACACATAAACAAAAAATTGATTGGCTTTCACTAGTCTTATCGACAATTGGATTTGGTGGCTTACTGTATGGCTTTTCATCTGCTGGTAACGACGGTTGGACTTCAACTAAAGTTCTAGTTTCTTTGATAGTTGGTGCAATTGTGACTGCGTTATTTGTCTGGCGTCAGCTAGTGATCCCAAAACCATTCTTGGAATTACGAGTTTTCAAAACTGGTGAATTTACTTTATCCGCTATCTTATCATCGATCGTTATGATCGCTATGTTAGGTGTTGAAACTGTTTTACCATTGTACTTGCAGATCGCACATGGTATGAGCGCTTTGCATTCTGGTTTAACTTTGCTATCTGGTGCTGTTGTAATGGCTTTGATGAGCCCTATAACTGGGAAAACCTTCGATGCTTTTGGCGGCAAACGCTTAGCTTTGACTGGGATGGTAATTTTGACGGTAGCGACGGCACCATTTTTATGGTTAACGATCGATACACCAACAATTTACATTGTATTCTTATACGCTGTAAGAATGTTTGGGATCTCGATGGTCATGATGCCAGTAACTACTTCTGGTATGAATGCTTTGCCAAATAATTTGATCGCGGATGGTACTGCTTCAAATAACACTGTTCGTCAGGTTGCATCATCGATCGGTTCAGCGATCATGATCACATTATTGACTAATGTGACAAATAACGCGGAACCAGCTGCGCACTTGCTTAAGGAAGCTCCATTAGCATACAAACATCAGTATCTAACGGCTTCACTTGATGGTTATCACGCAGCATTTGCGTTCTCTTTAGTTTTTGCGATCATTGGTGTTGTTTTGACGTTCTTCTTAAAAGACCAAAAACATCAACCGCACAGCAAAGATATTTCTGAAAAAGATTTTGACCATAAAGGCGGTGATGCTGCATGATCTTAGCAACTTTAGTAATTGGAGCATTAGCAACATTCTTATGCTATGTATATATTAAACCAGCTACATGGCGGATCATTGGTACTGCGATCTCAGTTGTTATCTTAGGTACTTCTTTAGTGTTTCTTACAATGAACAGTAATGATCATTATGGGATGGAAAAAGTGACAACAGTTAAGACAACACAGATTTATCCAACGAGTTCTAAAAATGGTTTGAATTTAATGCTTTATCAGCCAGTTGGTTCAAATGGTGACGAAACGGTGCAGATCTATAAAAAGACTATGGACCAAAAGAAACCAAGCCATACTCAAGCTAATGAATATACTGCGGCTAATAACCATATTAAACGGACTAATAAGGATAGTGCTACTTTGCAAGTTAAAGAAACACGTTGGCAATTTAAGTCTGATGGTTATAAGTTCTGGTTTGGTGTTTCTGGCTTAGAAGATAAGTTAGTTAAACGGACCAATACCTTTAATTTGCCAAAAGACTGGCTTCACTTGTCAACTACGCAGGCTAAGGTTTTGCAAAAGAAAATGTCTGGTATGCAAACTAAAGAAGGCCAAGCTAAAGTTAAAGCTCAGGCACAACAATATGTACAGGCCAAAATGAAAGCTGCTATGACAAAGGATCCTAGTTTAGCAACAGATAAGCAACAACAAGCTAAATTAGCTAAACAATATGGACAAGAATTTAAGCAACAGATGATCAAAAAGATCGTTGCGGATGTTAAATAATAAGTTATTTGACTAAAATGATATAAAAAAAGGGACTTTGTCAAATGGTGTTGATGGTCCTGAGAACTCTATCTTTATGGTAGGGTTCTTTTTTATACTTCAATAGCTAGATTAAAGTGTTTGAATGGGAGGCTGGTGCGTGCCCGGAGCGTAGCGATACGGGCTCGCACCAGCCTCCCTAGAGTTAAACTAGAAAAAATTTCCCTAGGCATGGATCAATTTGATCCGAATGAAGAAATGAC
>DXAP01000095.1 GCA_019116985.1 Candidatus Ligilactobacillus excrementavium
AAAAGATATCTGACTAACGCCAAAGAATACGTCCAAAATGCAGTCGATCCTGACAAAAATTTAACGCAATATGCACAGTATTGGTTTGCTGTATCATTGCTAACACAATTTTGGTATGAGAACCGCGATACTGATTTAAAAGAAACACCGTATCAAGTAGTATCTATGATCCAACAACTAAGAGGCAAAGAATAATATAGATCCGGTGGCCAATATCGACAAAGGACACTTACGCGCGGAGTGTGTGGCGTTGGTATCATTTAGGGACCTTAATGTGATAGTAGGATCACCTGACTAGCGGGTGAAAGGCTAGTAAAATAATATTGATATACCTGATAGCTTTTGGCTGGAGTGCGTATTTAATATTAAATTCTTTGTATAGAAATATACTGTGGCTGTGCGTTTCTAATATTGAAAGATCTCCGTATTGCGGGGGTCTTTTTTTATGCTGACAGGAGCATTCTAAGGTCATTTCAGATAATAATATGTATAGTTGATAGTTTAAAAAGGTGTGTGCTTTATGGTATAGGCCTGTTCTCGCTGTGCAAATTTTGCACGGCGTTATATATAACCGCACGCGGTTGTTAGGTTTATAACATTTTTGTACGAAACCTTTCGCTGTCCAATCGTTGGACAACGGTGTACGAGCGAGCGCTCGCTTATGAAATTCGCAACCGGATTCGATTTTGAGAACGCGCGGTCTTGAATGTGATACAATAACATTAGATATTGATGTGCATTTGTAGCGGAGCTGGTCGCTCCGTGTGGACACTGGCTTTTATAGCTGGTGCCTTTTTTATTTATCAAATTTTTTGGCAAACGAGGGGACTTTAAGGTGCAGTCGTTATAATGTGTAGCCTTACAGGGCTAAATATAACAAGTGTACTTGTTGGTTCGGTTGTTATAAGCGTGATTCTAGTTACGGACATTAGTTTATCCGGTTTATCGGAAAAACCCGAGAAACTAGGTTTATAACATTTTTGTACGAAACCTTATATATCAGTGTTTTAGGAAAATATAAAAGACTGGTTTATGAGATTTTTCCCGAAAACTAAAGGGGGTACTTAAAAGTATCTCCTCTTTTTTGAGTGATAGGGTGTAAAAGACTTAACGCCCAATTTGTTGAAAAGTTAGAAAGCTTAATTTTTCCCTTTCTTGCTATTGCTGAATTTTTAGCAGTGAGAGGGCTCAATTTTGAGTTTTCTGAATAGAGCGCAGTTTTGCACTGTATGGGGGGTTGCCTAATTTTCGACCACCCTATATTTATCGCAATTTGCGACAAATAAAAAGGCGCTACTCAATTAAGAATAGCGATCCGTCACGAGATAATGAACCCACTTGTGGGCATGATTGAGTAATAGAAATAATACCTGTATAATAGACATTGTTAAAAACGATTCAAAAAGGTATTTCACAAAGTTTCGTGACTCGCTCGTGACTCACTTTTATTAAAAACCAGTGTATTTCAGTGAAAAGGGCAAAAGAAAAAAGCCTTTGAAATCAAGGCTTTTAACACTCAATGTTATATTATGTATAGTATCTATGCGCCAGCAGGGAGTCGAACCCTGATTACAAGAACCGGAATCTTGTGTGCGATCCATTACACTACCGGCGCGTACTTAACTATATTAACTTAAATATTCTTAAATTACAAGATAAATTTATAAAATGACTGAAGTAACGATAGGGAGGAAAAAGTTATGTCTTTGCGACAAAATTTAGGTCAACAGCAGACCCAGGTCCAAAAATTAGCAATGACACAAAGAATGCAGCAATCAATTAGAATGCTGAAGTTTAATGCAGATGAATTGCAAAATTATTTAAAGCAACAAGAATTAGAAAATCCGTTTATCATTGTAAATCCTCGGCAAGACAAAAACGCGAGTGCAAATATTGTTAGTGCCAGTCAGGTAGCTAATAGTGATACTGATTGGACTGAATTTACTTCTTCACGTCAAGGTCAGTCTCTTTTCGATTATTTATTGGACCAGGTCCACCTAACGATGCGAAAAACACCATTACGAGGCTGGGTGATTTTTTTAGTGGACCATCTGGATTCAAATGGCTATTTAGATTTAGATTTGGATCAATTATTGGAAAGTGATTTGATCGATAAAACAACTTTGATCGATGCACTAACTCTTTTACAAAATTTAGATCCACCAGGTGTGGGTGCTAGAAATTTACAAGAATGTTTGATCTTGCAGGCACGCGATGATAAGGATGCTCCGTTATATACTACAGATGTATTGCAAGATGATTTTGAATATTTTATTGATCGTCGGTGGAAGCCGATCGCGCATAAATATGAAATTAGTTTAGGGCAAGTGCAGAAAATTTTAGATTACGTCCAGACTTTGTCACCAGCTCCGGGTTCAGAATATAGCCAAGAAGAAGTAGGTTATATCCAGCCAGACTTAATTTTACAAAATGACCAGGAAAAAGAACTTGATGTTAAAACGACTAAACAAACAATGCCTAAAGTTGTTTTTCGTGATAAATATTTTCAGGAAATGTTAAATAATAACGATCCACAGGTCAAGGCATACGCAGAAGATAAGAAAAAGGAATTTGCTGCGATTTATCGCGATATAGAACAAAGAGGCTCAACTTTATTACGCGTAGGGCGTGAAATAGTTAAACGGCAAAAGAAATTTTTATTAGATTCAAGTAAACCATTGGTTCCTTTACTTTTACGTGACGTTGCTAATAACTTGAAATTACATGAGTCAACGATCAGTCGGACAGTGAATGGAAAATATTTACAAACACCACATGGGGTTTATGAATTAAAATACTTCTTTTCTCAGGCAGTGAACTACAGTACAGAAGGCACGATTTTGACAGCGAATGACGTTAAAGCACGCATCAAAGCTGAAATAATGGCAGAAAATAAACTAAAGCCACTTTCTGACCAAAAAATAAGTAGATTACTGGCAAACGAGGGACTTGAACTGTCCCGCAGAACGGTTGCAAAGTATCGTGACCAATTAAATATTCCAAGTTCATCGCAAAGAAAAAAATATTCTTGAAAAACAAAAGTTCATAAATTTCACGGGCTGTAACAACTTTTCACAATAATAATTCGTATTTTCACAAATATACAAAGAATGTAGACTTTAATTGACTCTAAAAGCAAGAAATTAATGAAAAGCTGTCACAAGGGGTTGAAAAAACTGGTGAGTAAAACTTGCAATGGTCCAACATTGTTGTTATAATTCACTTGTAAATAAGAAAGCAGTAGAGTGAATTTCAGCTTTGACTGTCATGCTTATTTAAATAGATTGTTGGACATTATCAGTCCCAAGGGAGAGACGATCGATGCACCGTGAACTAGAGTGGATTCAAACTGTCGTTCCCGATATGATCAATGTCTTAAGTCGTCGCTATCTGATCTTGAAAAACATCAAGACCGATCGTCCAGTTGGGCGTAGGAGCTTAGCTACTCAACTACAATTGAGTGAGCGAGTTTTACGTACTGAAACTGATTTTCTGAAAGAGCAAGGTCTGATTGATTCGAGCAAGTCAGGCATGACTTTGACGGAAAGAGGAGCGTTGGTCGTTCGAGGTTTAAGTAGTTTTATGGATCAGATGCTTACTCGACAAGCAACGGAGAAAAAATTAACCTCTCTATTTGGAGGTAGACGTTGCTTAGTTGTTCCTGGTGATAGTGACGAAGATGAAACAGCAAATTGTGCGATGGGGCAGACCGTAAATGAAATTTTACAGGCTTTGTTACCCGAAGGACATAATA
>DXAP01000096.1 GCA_019116985.1 Candidatus Ligilactobacillus excrementavium
AAGCCAATCGACAGCCTGTTTAAAACTTTTAATAGTTTGCAACAAAAAAAGACATCAGAGCTCGACATACTCCAACGTCTTTTAGAAAGGCGGTTCTCTGCGAAAAACCAAAAGCACCAAAATTACAGTAGTATGTAAATTCTTACATACACTAATATATACGAAAATTTGGGCTAAATTTGTTTTTTTTAATTAATTTTCCACTGTTTCCTTTCTACGATATTACCAACTTGTTGACTTTTTACATGATCATAGTAGTTAACGTAGGTCAGATTTGTATATAAAAAGACCTAGATCCCTACAAACCAAGCTATAAAAAAAGTTCTATCTACTGATCCAATATTTTTGGTCCATAAGAATTTTCTTCTCACCTTGTTGTAGGAGCAAATTCTTTTACACCAACTATATTTTTCTTAATTAGATAACTCAACGTATAGATACCTAGCAATTTCATGATTGACCATAATTTTTTTATCCGTCTTTGTAGCTAATACTAAAACATCAAAATCAGCATCCGTATTTTCTAAAAAATACTCTTGATCAAGCTGCAACCCTAAATGTTCAACATAGCGGATCACTTTTTTATCACTTAAATATTCTCTAAAAATAAAGTTGGTTTCATCTTCAAGATCATACAAAGAAGACAATCTTTCATTGTACAAACACGGCCCTTGTACCTGACTACCAAATGGAGTCACTTCTGGAAAGCCAAGATATTCATTTAATTGTCTAAACAATAAATTACTATCAAAGCTAGCCAAACACCATGCTTGCTGTGCCACTTCAACTAATGGCAAATTCAATTCCTGATCAAGCCAAACTTGACAAAGGTGAAACTTTTTCATCAAACCAGTCGCAGCTTGTTGACCCGCATCGCTCAAAGAAATTGCACTATATTTTCGCTTAGTGACTAGTCCTTGCTGACGTAATTTTTTAACATATTCGGTTGTAGTGGCCGGCGAAACTCCTAATAAAGAAGCCAACCTTTTATTGGATGTTTTACCTGTTAAATAGCTACTTTCAAAAATTGCTCGCAAATAATTATCTGTAATACTATGCAAAATTTACCCCCCTTTCTAACATTTTTAAGTATACCAAAGTTTTTTATTTTATTCTAAGAACTTAAGGTGTACAATGTTCATTGGTTAAAAAGAAAGGTGGTTTTACAGGTGAGTCAAAACGAGCCGACAACTCAAAAGAAGCACCATTTGGTTCAATACGCCAATGGCCGTTCCCTTGAAGAAATCAACGGAACTGTGGAAGTCCCTAAGGGCAAAGGATTTTGGAAAACACTTTTTATGTACTCTGGACCTGGCGCATTAGTTGCGGTAGGTTACATGGACCCAGGTAACTGGTCAACATCAATTACAGGTGGACAGAACTTTTCTTACCTTTTGATGTCTGTGATTTTGATGTCGAGTTTAATTGCCATGCTATTGCAATACATGGCCGCTAAACTGGGCATAGTAAGTCAAATGGACTTGGCACAAGCAACACGTGCCAGAACAGGTAAAGCTTTAGGAATTATTTTATGGATCATGACGGAGCTAGCAATTATGGCTACCGATATCGCTGAAGTTATTGGTGGCGCGATCGCTTTGTATCTTTTATTTGATATTCCGCTGATTTTCGCTGTCTTCTTGACAGTTTTGGATGTATTGGTACTGCTATTATTAACTAAGATCGGTTTTCGAAAAATCGAAGCGATCGTTGTTTGTTTAATTTTCGTTATTTTAGGTGTCTTCATTTATCAAGTTGCTTTATCTGACCCAAACTGGGGTGAAATGTTTAAAGGTTTCATTCCAACAGGTGAAACTTTTGCAAGCTCACCCGAAGTTCATGGTATGTCACCTATTTCCGGCGCTTTAGGTATTATTGGTGCAACGGTCATGCCACATAACTTGTATCTACACTCTGCTATTTCGCAGACTAGAAAAGTTGACCATAACGATGAAGAAGATGTGGCAAGAACAGTTAAGTTCACAACATGGGACTCCAACATTCAATTATCATTGGCTTTTATCGTCAACGCTTTGCTTTTGATCATGGGTGTAGCAGTTTTCAAGTCTGGTGCAGTTGAAGATCCTTCCTTCTTTGGTTTATACGAAGCATTATCAGATACTTCTGCTTTAAGTAATGGTATCTTGATCAAAGTTGCTCGTTCTGGTGCATTATCAGTACTATTTGCGGTTGCTTTGTTGGCTTCTGGTCAAAATTCAACTATTACTGGTACTTTAACTGGTCAGGTCGTAATGGAAGGTTTCGTGCACATGAAGATGCCTTTATGGGCTCGTCGTTTAGTCACACGTTTGATCTCTGTTGTCCCTGTTTTAATTGCTGTTCTATCAACTAGTGGACAAAGTGAAGTTCAACAACATGTTACGATCAATAACCTAATGAATAATTCTCAGGTCTTCTTGGCTTTCGCCCTACCATTTTCAATGATTCCACTATTAATGTTAACTAATAGCAAGACTGAAATGGGTGATCGTTTCAAGAACTCCACTTGGGTCAGGATCGTTGGTTGGATCTCAGTTCTTGGATTAACTTACCTGAATATGAGGGGCTTACCAGGATCGATCGCAGCCTTCTTCGGTGACCACCCAACAGCTGCTCAAATTTCAATGTCGAATTATATTGCTTACACAATTATCGCTGTGATCATTGCCTTATTGATTTGGACAGTAACTGACATTTACCATGGTGACAAGCGTTTAGCACAGGAACAAGCACAAGAAAAACAGGAACAATAACAAACTGGTCTCTTATATGACAGATTATTCACCAATCCCTGTTTTGACCATGTGTTAAAATAATATAATTTAAAAAAGAAACAACTTCTGATGCAACCACTGGGCCTTCAGAAAACTAAAACACAAAAATAAGTTCATTTCATACTTACTTTAAGCTAATGGAATGAACTTATTTTTATTGCTTTTCATCTATTGTAGCCGTAAAAAAAAGGCAAAACTGCTGACAAGTTAGGAACAGTAATTTTCGCTAAAGCTTGGGTGTCTTTATCTAAAGGGATCAGATCTGGTACGGCAATAACATCAATACCAGCTTTTGCTCCCGCAATGATCCCAGTTGGTGCATCTTCAAATACCACAGCCTTCTCTTTTTTTGCTTGCGCTTTCGACAAGGCATGCAAGTAGATATCTGGAGCTGGTTTATTTTTAGTGACCTCATCACCACTGATAAACCCAGTAAAATAAGGCTTTAGTCCTGTGAC
>DXAP01000097.1 GCA_019116985.1 Candidatus Ligilactobacillus excrementavium
AACAACAAATAAAATATTCAGTGCTGAACTATTAGAAACAAAACGAGTTGCTGTGGCTAAATTAATATGCACACCAAAAGAAACAAATGGCATTAACAAATTTAAGCAAGTTGTCGCCACAAATAATATAACGACCCATCTAACATGATGTGTCATAAAGATTCGACCAGAAAGAGCGAATATACTGCCTAACATAAACATATAAAAACTAAATATGGTAGTATCACCAGCACCTAACCCAAATATATCTTGATCAAAAAAAGTTGGAATTATCCCAATTAGTACTGCTGTACGAAATATGATACGTGAATCATACAAAGTCAAAAGCTTTTTTAACACAGGTATTGCTAACTGTCCCAAAAATAAACCAGTTACAGCAGGATAAACATTTCTTAACAACGGAAAAAAGACATCAAACAGGCCACTCAATCCGCTACTTTGAAAACCAAACGCAAAAATTAAAAACATAAGCAATCCAATAATGAACATCCCTATCCATTGTTGAATCAACGCTTTTATATCAGTTTTTCCATTTTTTGAAAGAACATAACCCATTACAAGCAATAGTAAATTTAAAAAAAGCCCACTATAACTTTGAAAAACACGTAAAATTGCATAATAAATCGAAGGCTTTCTTGACAATGTAAATAGTGGTATGCCCGAATGCCAAAAAAGGCTCGTTAGCATTACACAAGTGCCTAATATTAGTGCTAAAAGCCATAACTTATTTTGACTAGAATTCTTTTGCTCTTTAACTTTTAAGTCCACGACTTTTCTCTCCTCGTTCCTTTTATAGAAATTGCAAATAGTTTCATTATAGCATTGTTATTCTTAAAATTGGTTTAAAGATTTATTGTATTCTTAGTATACATTCTCCCCCCAATTGTCAAATCAAGTGCGACAAGTGTAAAGCTTAAACTATAAGTGAAGATAGATGTTAGTTCAGTGGGAGGCCGGCCAGGAAGCGTAGCGAATGGCCGGCCTCCCACTGTCGAACTTTAGCCACTACTTATTTGGCTGGGCTAATTCATTTTCTAATGCTTCTTGGGCGGAGTGATAACCTAAGATCCGCCGATATTTGCCATTTAAAGCATTTTGCGCCCGCTGTATTTCCTCTGGTGTGACTTGCCTCAGTGAGTGTCCTTTAGGGAAAAATTCACGTAAAAGCCCATTCGCACGCTCATTGCTGCCCCGTTCCCAGGGTGAAGAAGGATGCGCGAAGTAACTTGTAGTTCCTTTTAAACGACTTTGCTCCGAAAACTCTGCTCCATTATCAAAAGTGAGTGTCTTAAAAAGTGTGGGGGCTTGTTTAATAACCTTTTGCACAGCTGCTAAGCAAGTTTGTGCGTGATAATTAGGGACCTTAAGCACGATTTCATACCGCGTTTTTCGCTCAGTTAAAGTCAAAAGTGCCGGCTCACTAGCTTTTCTAACCCCTTTAACTAAATCAGCTTCCCAATTACCAAATGTCAAGCGTTGCTTGACGTCTGCCGGCCTTTTTTCGATCGAGAGGCCCAAGTTTTTCTGATTCTGCCTGACATGGGTATGTTTTGTCATTTTTATTCTCCGCCGGAGTTTTTGTGGCAAATCAATATTCCTGAGCTGCAATAACCCTTGATCTATATAACGGTAAACTGTGGTTACCGACGGTGTCGGCTTGTCAGGATGGATCCGTTTGAAATAGGCCGTAAAACTGGCCACACTTTGGGAACGAAAAGGTCGCTTCAACTCTTTTGCTAACATTGCAAAATATAACCAACAATTACGTGTCAGCGGTTTTGAATGACACTGACTACGATTTTTCCGATAATTTATCTGGCCGGTCTCTGCGAAATATTGGCGGTAAAATAAATAATCAGAGTTACGCTGCAAGGTCGTCCCACGGGCGATCTCACGATAAATAGTACTTCGTGCCCGACCTAAACGTTGCGCGATCTGCATGACACTCAGACCGTCTTTTAAAGAGGCTTCGATCTGTCCTCTTTCAGCTGCAGATAATTGTTGATAGTGCTTTGGCGTGTTAGAATATATTCGAGTCATAAAGGTCTGCCTTTCTATTTAGTTTAGACACTTATAGTTTAGGCCTTTATGGCTTTTTTTGTTTAATTTTGACTTGTGTTGCACTTGGATTGTAAATCAGGCAAATCTAATAAAATACGCTTTCCTATATTTTTTAGTAATTAATGGACATTATTATCATTTATTTTTAAATTAGCGTAAGTTTCATCTAATGAAATAGTGCTACCAGGAAGTTTAGGCCATGCATTGATGCCGTCATCTACTTGGCGTAATAATAAGTGAAAGTGAAGGTGCTCAACTGATTGGCCAGCAGTTTTGCCATTTGCGTTTAGCAAGTTGATCCCCGTAAAACCCTGGTCAAGAAAAGTCTGTGCGAGTGATTTAATAACCGTGGTTAAGTGACTGAGTGTTTTATCATCGCATTCCATAATATTAGCTATATGTTTTTTTGGTAGTACAAGTAGATGGTAATTCATGTCTTGCGCGGTATCTAAGATCACTAAAGTTTGTTTATCTTCCCATATTTTTCGGCTTGGGATCTCTTTTTTGATAATTTGGCAGAAGATACACATTATTCATCAACTCCTTTCAAGTTTACAAGCAAAAAATTGGTGTTATGGTTAGGATAAATTTTATCATAATGATAACGAGTTGTTTACGTACAGGGAGGTAATTATAAATGAGCTATGCAGCAGTTAATCCATTCAATGGTCAGAAGATTCGAGATTTTGATAATGTAACTGAGCAACAACTAGAAGTTATTTTAGACCAGGCGCAGGGTTTTTATGAAGCCTCACAAAAACAAGATGTTGAGGAAAGGACAGAGTTTCTCAATGAATTAGCGGATGAATTTGAAAAAAATAGTGACAAATATGCGCGCATTTTATCGACTAACATGGGTAAGTTATTGGCGGAAGCACGCCAAGAAGTAGCTAAAACAGTTTCTTTTGCACGTTATTATGCTAAAAATGGGGTTGATCTGATGCAGCCGCAACCCTATAATGACTTGCCTAATGGGCAGGCCCAAGTTGAAATCTCTGGTACAGGGATCATTTTAGCGGTGGAACCGTGGAACTTCCCTTACGCCCAGGTCATGCGTGTGTTGGCACCTAATTTTATCTTAGGTAATCTAGTAATTTTAAAACATGCTAGTATCGTTCCAGAAGCAGCTTTAGCCTTCCAGGAGGCGTGTGATAATGCTGATTTACCGTTGGGCGCATTCACAAATATTTTTGCTAACTATGATCAAATCGATCATATCATTGAAGATCCGCGCGTCCAAGGAGTAGCCTTAACCGGCTCTGAAGGTGCTGGGCGTAAAATTGCGGCTAGTGCTGGTCAAAATCTAACTAAGTCAACTATGGAGTTAGGTGGGACTGACGTCTTTATAGTTTTAGATGATGTTGATATCAATGAGGCTGCTAAGGACGCAGCAAAAGCCCGCTTGACGAACGCAGGACAAGTCTGTACGGCGGCTAAACGGTATATTGTTTCTTCTAAGATCTATCCTGATTTCTTAGATGCACTAAAAGAAGAGTTTGCCAAATACCAAGTGGGCGATCCACTAGATGAAAATACCACCCTATCACCACTTTCGTCTAAAGATGCACAACAACAATTACAAGCTCAAGTAGAAAAGGTTATTGCTGGTGGCTCTGAGGTTTTGTATGGTGATCCAACGCCAAATGAAGGCGACGGGGCAGGCTTTTCACCGTTGATTTTAAGCGGTATGGAACAAGACAATCCAATGTATGAGGAAGAATTATTTGGACCAGTGGCACAAATTTATCAAGCCCACTGTGACGATGAAATTGTCAAGATCGCCAATAATTCACGACATGGTTTGGGTGGAGCGATTTATACTAAAGATATTGAACGCGGTAAAAAAATTGCTTCACGGATCGAAACTGGTCAAGTTACGATCAATTCTATTTTAAGCTCACAAGCTGAAGTGCCATTTGGTGGTGTGAAAGATTCAGGCTATGGTCGCGAATTAAGTGATTGGGGTATTTACGAATTCGCTAATGTAAAACCTGTGATGTATTAAATAAAAATACGGAGCTGGGACATAACTAGCTGTCCAATCCTAAAAGGGCCGTCAATTTAACCTAATTTAATGGGTTAAATCGACGGCCCTTAAACGTGTTCCAAAAGATTGAAGCCTTACTGTAACAACAATTGCATTATTCTAGTCCTACGTCCCAAAATAATACAATCATCGTTACAAATCGGCCTCAAAACATCTTTTGTCTCACTCTTTTTGGCTTAAAATGAGCCAAAGTATTTAATTTTCTCTAGTCTAATTTACCCGTCTGTTAACC
>DXAP01000098.1 GCA_019116985.1 Candidatus Ligilactobacillus excrementavium
ATCTAGACGGGAGGAGAAATAACATGGGACTTTTTGATAAATTAAAGCGTGCATTTTCTGGTCCTGAACAAGCAGAGGATGAAGAAAAAGAGAAGTTAGAAGAGCAAGATAAAACACAAGAAAAAAACGAAGAAGAAGCAAAAGAAAAAGAAGAAACACCGGATCTAGATTCGTCTAATGATAAAACTCAAGTAGATGATAAAGATACGCTAAAAACACAGGATCAGGCTGATCAAAGCGTTGACGATGAAACACAAACAAAAGACGAAACTACAAAAGATCAAGAAAAACCAGAAGCAAAAGAAGATCTTAAAGAACAGGTAAGCACTTCTGACGATGAAACTTCTGATACAAAAGAAATTAAAGATCCAAAAGAAACCGAAGAAGATCGTTATGATGAAGGATTGAAAAAATCACGACAAGGATTTGGTGCAAAAATTAATGCTTTGCTCGCCAACTTCCGCCATGTTGACGAAGATTTCTTTGATGACTTGGAAGAGACATTGATCGAGTCCGACGTGGGCTTTGAAACTGCAGTTAAGATCAGTGATGAACTTCAAGATGAAGTTAAGTTACGAAATGCTAAGTCAAAATCTGATGTGTCAGATGCTATTGTTGAAAAATTAGTTGATTTGTACGAGACAGAAGGTCAAGAAGAGGATAATACGTTACATTTTGCCAAAAGTGGTCCAACTGTCTTTTTATTCGTTGGTGTAAATGGTGTAGGTAAAACAACCACTATTGGTAAGTTGGCCCATAAGTATCAACAAGAAGGAAAAAAGGTTTTGTTGGCAGCTTGTGATACTTTTAGAGCTGGGGCAATTGAACAGTTAGATGAATGGGCCCAGCGTGTGGATGTGGACATTGTTAAAAAGCCAGCGCAAAGTGATCCAGCTGCGGTCGTGTTCGATGCAGTCAAGCGGGCTCAAACTGAAGATTACGATATTTTATTAGTTGATACAGCGGGTCGTTTACAAAATAAAGTCAATTTAATGAACGAATTAGCTAAAATCAAGCGTGTGATAAAAAGAGAATTACCAGATAGTCCACAAGAGGTCTTATTAGCATTAGATGCTACTACTGGACAAAATGCATTAACTCAAGCTAAGCAATTTAAGGATGTTACTGAAGTTAGCGGCATTGTGTTGACTAAACTTGATGGTACAGCGCGTGGCGGTATTGTGTTGGCTATTAGAAATGAGTTGCATTTGCCAGTTAAATTAGTTGGTTTAGGCGAGCAAATGGATGATTTACGTGATTTTGATGCTGAGAAATTTGTTTATGGTCTGTTCAAAGATCTAGTTGCACAGCCAGCAAAATAGGTGAAAAAATGGAACTTGAAAAAACTAACCGGATCAATGCGCTATTTGATTTTTATGAAGGGCTGTTAACAAATAAACAGATGCAATATATTGGCTCATATTACCGTGATGATTATTCTTTGGGGGAAATTGCCGAGAATTTCAATGTTTCACGTCAAGCTGTTTATGATAATATAAAGAGAACAGAACAGACTTTAGAAAATTATGAAAGCAAGTTACACTTGTACCGGGATTTTCTAGAAAGAAATGAGAGAATGGATTCTTTGGTGCATTATGTTAAAAAACATTATCAAAGTGACCATGATTTATTAAAATTGGTCGCTCAATTAGAGGATACTGAAGACCTAGGATGAAAGTGAGGATAAATAATGGCATTTGAAGGATTAACTGAACGACTGCAAAATGCGATCGGTAAGTTACGCCGTAAGGGTAAAATCAGCGAATCAGATGTGAAAGAAGTTATGCGTGAGATCCGTCTAGCTTTATTAGAGGCCGACGTAAACTTTGGTGTTGTCAAAGATTTTGTGAAGACTGTACGTACGCGTGCAGTCGGTAGTGAGGTTTTAGAAAGTTTAACCCCTGCTCAGCAAATAGTTAAAATAGTAAATGAAGAATTGGTGAAAGTCATGGGACAAGAGTCTGTCCCTTTGAATAAGTCACCTAAGATCCCCACGGTTATCATGATGGTGGGACTGCAGGGTGCTGGTAAAACCACAACAGCTAGTAAATTAGCGTTAAAGTTAAAAAATGAACAACATGCGCGGCCTTTGATGATCGCGGCCGATGTTTATCGTCCAGCTGCGATCGACCAGTTAAAAACATTAGGGCAAGAAAATGATTTACCCGTTTTTGATATGGGGACCGATGTTTCTCCAGTGAAAATTGTTGAAGAGGGATTGAAAGTCGCCAAAGAAAATAAAAATGATTATGTTTTCATTGATACTGCTGGTCGTTTACAAATCGATGAGAAGCTGATGCAAGAATTGGCTGATATTCAAAAATTAGCGACACCAGATGAAGTTTTGCTGACAGTTGATTCAATGACAGGACAAAATGCAACTGAAGTAGCAGAGGGCTTTAATGAACAGCTAAATATCACTGGTGTTATTTTAACTAAACTTGATGGTGACACGCGTGGTGGTGCAGCACTTTCGATCCGTGCGGTAACTGGTAAGCCGATCAAGTTTATTGGTCAAGGTGAAAAGATGGATGACCTTGACGTTTTTTATCCAGATCGAATGGCATCTCGGATCCTTGGTATGGGTGATATGATGACCTTGATCGAGAAAGCCCAGAAAGATTATGATGAGAAAAAGGCACAAGACCTTCAAGATAAAATGAAGGCCAGTTCCTTTGACTTTAATGACTTTCTTGAGCAGATCGATCAAGTTCAAAATATGGGCTCAATGGAAGATATTATGAAGATGATCCCAGGTATGGCCAATAACCCTGCCTTGAAAAATGCTGAGATCAACCCAAAAGATATGGATCATACCAAGGCAATTGTTTATTCTATGACACCACAGGAACGTGAAGATCCAGATATTTTAAAACCTAGTCGTCGCCGTCGGATCGCAGCTGGTTCAGGACGGTCGGTCCAAGAAGTCAATCGTTTGATCAAGCAGTTTAAACAAATGCGTGACATGATGGCCAAAGTTTCAAATGGGAATTTTTCTGGAATGGAAAACTTATTTGGCAACGGTATGCAAGGTAAGATGGCAAAAATGTCTATGAATAAGATGGCTCGTAAAAATAAAAAGAACAAAATGAAAAAGATGAAGAAGCTAAAAAAAGCGCGTAAACGTCGTTGATTTTCGCTTGTTTTTGTTGGTTCTTTGAAAAATAATTTAAGTGTCAAGAAATTTCCCTTTACAGGTCAGAAAATAACTGTTATATTTATAAGCGTTGAGAAATTATGTAGGAGGTGTTAGAAACATGGCAGTTAAAATTCGTATGAAGCGGATGGGCTCTAAGAGACGTCCATTTTACCGTATTGTTGTTGCTGATTCACGTGCACCACGTGATGGTCGCCAAATCGAAACGGTCGGCACATATAATCCTTTAACTAAACCAGAAGAAGTTGTCTTGAATGAAGATCGTATTTTGGCATGGTTAGGAAATGGGGCACAACCTTCAGATACAGTACGTAATATCCTTTCAAAGGAAGGTATCATGAAGCAGTTCCACGAAAGTAAGTTAGCTAAGAAATAAGGTAAATTAAATGAATGAAGCAGATGTGAAGCAATTAATTATGTCGATTGTTAAGCCTCTTGTTGCACAACCGGATGCTGTTTCTATTGTAACGCAGCGGGATGCACACTTTTTGAACTTTAATTTATCTGTGGCACCAGTAGATGTTGGCCGAGTTATCGGTAAGCATGGCCGTGTTGCTCAAGCTATTCGGACGATCGTTTATAGTGTCCACTTAAATGATTCTGCACGAGTGCGGTTAAATATTGTGGACCAAAAATAATCAAATAGTAGCCAGCCTCTTGTTCAGACAAAATTGTTTTGGACAGGGGCTTTCTTTTTTAGGAGTGTGTTTATGACATATAATAATGTTGGAAAAATTGTAAATACGCATGGGATCCGTGGTGAGGTCAAGGTTTTAGCAACGACTGATTTTGTTGATGAACGTTTTGCTCCAGGAGAAACTCTTTACGTTGCAATAAAGGATAATGAACCGAAAAAATTAACGATCCAACGTCACCGCCAACAAAAACAGTTTGAGATGCTGACTTTTGAAGAAATTTCAGACATTAACGAAGCTGAAAAATATAAGGGCGCCCAATTGCAAATCACAAGTGAGCAACAAACGCCTTTGGAGAATGGAGAATTTTATTACCGTGAAATAATCGGGCTAAAAGTTTACTCTGTACAAAAGGAACTTTTAGGGACGATCACTGATATTATGGAAACTGGTGCAAACGATGTATGGATCGTTGCACGTCCAAATGGTAAAGAAGTTTTATTACCTGCGATTAAGGATGTAATTTTAAATGTCGACCTTGACCAACAGTGTGTGATCGTTGATTGGCTCGAAGGACTGGATGAACAATGAAAATAGATATTTTGAGTTTATTTCCAGAAATGTTTACAGGTCCACTTTCTTCTTCGATCATTGGTAAGGCGGTAGAAAAAGAAATACTGGACATTCAGTTAACAAATTTTCGTGATTATACCACTGACCGACAAAATCATGTAGATGATTATCCTTATGGTGGTGGTGCGGGGATGTTGTTGCAGGCTCAGCCGATCTATGATGCCCTAGACCATGTTAAAGATGACCGTCAAGGATTAGGGCGTGTGATATTATTAGATCCTGCGGGTCGTAAATTTGATCAAAAAGCAGCAGAAGAATTAGCACAAGAACCGCAATTAACATTTATTTGCGGCCATTATGAAGGATATGATGAAAGAATAAAACAACGAGTGACTGATGAGTTTTCGCTCGGAGATTTTGTTTTAACTGGCGGAGAATTGGGCGCGATGGTTATGATCGATGCAACTGTTCGATTATTGCCTGAAGTGTTAGGCAATAGCGCTTCTGCACCAGGAGATTCGTTTTCTTCTGGACTTTTAGAATATCCTCAATATACGCGTCCTGCTGATTTTAGAGGAATGAAAGTTCCAGATGTCTTATTATCTGGTGATCACCAAAAAATAGCCGAATGGCGTCAGCGTCAAGCTTTTAGTAAAACTTTTGCTAGACGACCAGATATGATAGAAAAACGTGAATTATCTAAGACAGAAAAACAATGGTTAAAGAAGCTACAACAAGGCAGAATTTGAGGTTTTGATAAAAGTATTGTATTGAGTCAAAATTCAAAATAAAAAATTCATTTACACAAGAGAATTGTTATGCTACACTGTTATTTGGCTATTAAAGCCACATTAACGATATTCCGCTGCAACTGGACATGAATATTGGTGAAAGGAAGAAAAATAATGTCAGTTAATCCATTAATTGAAAAACTCACACAGTCACAACTGCGTGATGATATTCCAGATTTTAAAGCAGGCGATACAGTTCGTGTACATGCACGTATCGTTGAAGGTAAGCGTGAACGTGTTCAGATGTTCGAAGGTGTTGTTATTAAACGCCGTGGCGAAGGTATTTCTGCAACATACACTGTTCGTAAGATCAGTAGTGGTGTTGGTGTTGAACGTACTTTCCCAGTTCATTCACCACGTGTTGATAAAATCGAAGTTATTCGTAATGGCCGTGTTCGTCGTGCTAAGTTGTACTACTTGCGTGCATTGCAAGGTAAAGCAGCTCGTATCCCAGAACGCCGTCGTAAATAGTAATAATTATTTGGTCCTTGTTAATTATACAAGGGCCTTTTTTGTAGCACTTATTTTATGATCCTTGCAGTTTAGAAAGTGAATTTTTTATTTTTAGTTAAGAAAATTTTTGCTGGGAGAAAATATTGATTTTTTATTTTCCTTTAGTTCAATAAAACATTAAATTGTGCTAGAATTACCAGTGAACGTGATTTCATAGTAAAATTATGAATGAATAAAACTAGGAGGAGCAGCATGTCAATCAAGTACAAACGTGTAATTATTAAATTAAGCGGTGAAGCATTAGCCGGTAAGGAGGGCCACGGTATTAATCCCCCAGAAATTCGTAAAGTTGCTGAGGAGCTAAAGGATGTTTACGATTTGGGTGTCGAAATTGCCATCGTTGTTGGTGGTGGAAATATGTGGCGTGGTGAAGCTGGTGCTCAGATGGGAATGGAACGTGCCCAAGCCGATTATATTGGGATGTTAGGAACGATCATGAATGCACTTGCTTTACAGGACAACCTTGAAAATGTCGGTGTTCCGACACGAGTTCAAACTTCGATCGAGATGCGTCAGATCGCAGAACCATATATTCGTCGTAAAGCAACACGTCATTTGGAAAAACATCGAGTAGTGATTTTTGCTGGTGGTACTGGTTCACCATACTTCTCAACTGATACTACCGCAGCATTACGTGCTTCTGAAATTAACGCAGATGTGATCTTGATGGCCAAAAATGGTGTTGATGGTATTTATTCTGCTGATCCAAATGTTGATCCAGAAGCTGAGAAATATCAGTCACTTACACATTTAGATATTATCAATAAAGGATTGCATGTGATGGATACAACTGCTTCTTCTCTTTCAATGGATAATGATATTCCATTGGTTGTGTTTAATATGAATGAACATGGGAACATCAAAAAAGTTGTTCTCGGCGAAAACATCGGAACTACAGTGGAGGGTAAATAGATTATGAAAATTAGTAATCCAATCATCAAAGAAGCACAGCAAAAGATGTCAAAGTCAGAAGACTCTTTACAACGTGAGTTAGGTAATATCCGAGCTGGCCGTGCAAATGCTAGCTTACTTAGCCGTATCACTGTTAATTATTACGGAGCCGAAACACCACTAAACCAAATGGCACAAATTTCGGTGCCTGAAGCACGTGTTTTATTGGTAAAACCGTATGACAAATCTGCTTTAAAAGAAGTAGAACATGCTATTTTGGCTTCAGATCTCGGAATTTCGCCTGCTAATGATGGTTCAGCAATTAGATTGGTGATCCCACAACTTACTGAAGAACGTCGCCAAGAATTAGCTAAACAAGTTAGAGCTAAGACTGAAGATGGTAAGGTTGCTGTTCGTAATATTCGTCGTGATATGATGGATCAATTAAAACAGTCTGAAAAAGACGGGGATCTCAATGAAGATGAACTTCATAGTTTAGAAGACCAAGCACAACAAGTCACAGATGAATCAGTTAAAAACCTTGATTTAATTGCTGATGATAAAGAAAAAGAAATTCTCGAAGGTTAATTTTTAACATTACTAACACAAAAGAGAGGCAGAAATTTTTGGAATAATTAGTGTTTTTCTAATTTTCTTGAAAGTTTTTGCCTCTTTTGTGTTATTTTTGATACAATACTTGTTGATACTCAGGAGGTGTACCCTTTGTTCAGTAATAAAGAAAAAAAAGATTCAAAAGAACAGTTAGGAAAAGAGGCGCTGGATCCACAAAGGATCCCTAATCATATCGCTGTTATTATGGACGGAAATGGTCGGTGGGCACAGAAACGGCATTTGCCACGTGTAGCTGGCCACAAGCAGGGCATGGAAGTAGTTGAAGATATCACGAAAGCAGCTAGTAACCTAGGCGTAAAAGTCTTAACTTTATATGCGTTTTCAACTGAAAATTGGAAGCGTCCGTTGGATGAAGTCAATTATTTAATGGATCTACCTGTTAAATTTTTTAACCGTTTCGTTCCAGAATTGATTTCTCATAATGTTCAGGTCAATGTTATGGGAGATGAAAGCAAGCTTCCTAAAAAGACTCAAGTGGCTGTTCATGATGCAATCAAACAGACTAAAAATTGTGACGGCATGATTTTAAATTTTGCGTTGAATTATGGATCACGGACAGAAATTGTTGAAGCCACAAAAAAGATCGCTAGAGATGTAAAAGATGAAAAACTTGATGAAAGTCAGATCAATGACGAAATATTTGCAAAATATTTAATGACTGAACAACTTCATCCGTACAATGATCCAGATTTGTTGATTCGGACAAGTGGAGAACAACGGATCTCGAATTTTTTGTTGTGGCAAATTGCATATAGTGAGCTTGTATTTACAGAGGTCTATTGGCCGGATTACAAACCACAAAACTTGTATGAAGATATTTTAAAATTTCAGCAACGTAATCGCCGTTTTGGAGGCATTAAAGCATAAAAAGGAGCAAATGAGGATAAATGAAACAACGAGTTATAACGGCCGTAGTGGCTTTAGCGATTTTTATACCGCTGATTTTTGTTGGTAGAATGCCATTTGATATTTTAGTGGTTGCAATGGGGTTAGTGGCAACTTCTGAATTATTGATGATGAAAAAGAAATTGTTAGTTTCTTTTGAAGCTATTATTTCATATTTATTGGCGGCTGTATTCCTAGTTCCCAGTACATGGTTAAATTTTTTGCCGCAAAATATTACACATTTAGATTTAGCTTACTTTCTAATTTTACTTCTGTTGCTAAATAGTGTATTTACGCGTAATCGTTTTTCATTTGATGATGCAGGTGCATTGACTATTGGTTCAATATACATCGGTCTTGGTTTTCACTATATGATGGGAGCAAGACATGATAGTATTTGGATGATCTTTTTTGCATTGTTTATTGTTTGGATCACGGATAGTGGAGCATATATAATTGGCCGTAAGTTGGGTAAACATAAATTAGCTCCAAACATCAGTCCAAATAAAACATGGGAAGGCTCGATCGGTGGTACAATTGCTACTGTGATCATCGTGGGGCTCTATGTTTTCTTTTTACAAGAACACTTTACATACAGCCTACCGCTTATGTTGTTAATGGTACTGATCTTGTCGATTGCTGGACAGTTCGGAGATTTGGCAGAGTCAGCGTATAAACGTTATTTTGATGTCAAAGATTCTGGAAAGATCTTGCCTGGTCACGGGGGGATCTTAGATCGTTTTGATTCGATCTTGTTTGTTTTACCGCTAATGCATTTTTGTGGTTTACTGTAATTTATAAAATTTTCCCAATGGGAAGGATGGTGGCCGATGTTCATTACGATCATCGCTTTTATAATTGTATTTGGGATCATTGTGACTTCCCATGAATTTGGGCATTTTATAGTTGCAAAAAAATCTGGGATCTTAGTCCGTGAGTTTTCGATCGGAATGGGTCCTAAATTATTTGCGACTCATAAGAACGGCACAACTTATACGATCCGTATTTTACCTTTAGGTGGGTATGTACGAATGGCAGGGTTGGAAGATGACGAAGAGACTTTGCAAAAAGGAATGCCTGTCAATTTGATCCTTGATGAAAATCAAGTAGTAAAAAAAATTAATACTAGTAATAAAGTTAGTTTATTGAATGGATTACCTCTAGAAGTAACTAATTGGGATCTGATCGATGAATTGTATATTGAAGGATATGAAAATGGAGATGAAACCAAGTTACGTCGCCTAGAGGTCAAGCCAGACGCTATGATCGTTGAGACTGATGGAACTGAAGTTCAAATTGCTCCAAGAAATGTACAGTTTCAATCAGTCAGTTTGACCAGACGGATCTTAACTAATGTCGCTGGTCCCCTGAATAATTTTATTTTGGCGATTTTAGCTTTTATTTTGATTGCTTTTATCCAAGGTGGTTCGATCACGACTATCAATTCCGTGGGTGCTGTGCAGGAAAATTCAGTTGCACAAAAGGCTGGTTTGCAAAAAGATGACAAAATCATTGCTGTTCAGGGACAAAAAACGAATTCCTGGGATTCTTTGTCCAAGTCTATCAGTGATCGTGGAGGTAAAAAGACTGAATTAACGGTCAAGCGCGGCGACCAAAAGAAAAAAATCACTTTAACACCTAAAAAGCAAAATTCAAATGGACAACAAGTTGGTATGATAGGTATAAAAGCTGGTCAAAAGGTTGATCATTCAATTGGAGGCATGCTTAGTTACGGTTTTACACAGACATATTCCGTGATGAAAGCTGTTTGGGATGCCTTGGTCAATATGTTCCATGGCTTTAGTTTAAATGACTTAGGTGGACCTGTGGCAATGTATTCATTTACACAACAAGCTGCTAAATATGGCGCTATTAGTGTCATCAATTTGTTAGCTTTCTTGTCGATCAACTTAGGGATTGTAAATTTATTACCTATTCCAGCCCTAGATGGTGGTAAACTATTATTGAACATCATTGAAGCGATCCGTGGAAAACCACTTGACCCTAGTAAAGAAACTATCATTACTTTGATCGGTTTTGGATTTATGATGCTTCTAATGATATTAGTTACTTGGAATGATATTCAAAGGTATTTTTTCTAGGTAGTGTTATATGAGAACTGAGAGGAGAAAAAATTAGCACATGAAACAATCGCAATTATTGATCCCAACTTTAAAAGAGGTACCTAGTGATGCTGAGGCGATCAGTCATCAGTTGATGCTACGTGCCGGATACATTAAGCAGATCACTGCCGGAATGTATGCTTATTTACCGTTGGCCAATATGGTTATTAAAAATATTGAAAAAATCATTCGTGAAGAAATGAGTAAAATTGGTGCCGTTGAAATGTTGGTCCCAGCTGTTTTGCCGGCTGAATTGTGGAAAGAGACCGGACGTTATGAGGCGTATGGTCCAGATTTATATAAATTAAATGACCGGCATGAACGTGAATTGATTTTAGGTCCGACTCACGAGGAAACATTTACTTCGATCATTCGTGATACGATAAAATCTTACAAGAAATTACCATTGACCTTATATCAAATTCAAATGAAGTATCGTGATGAAAGAAGACCGCGTTTTGGTCTTTTGCGTGGGCGTGAATTTTTGATGAAAGATGGTTATTCTTTCCATGTGGATGATGAGAGTTTAAATCAAACATTCCAGGATATGAATCAAGCTTATAATCAAATTTTTGAACGTACTGGGCTTGACTTCCGTGGTATTTTAGCTGATTCTGGGCAAATGGGTGGCAAGGATTCAAAAGAATTTATGGCGATGGCCCCGATCGGTGAAGACATTGTGGTTTATTCTGATTCTAGCGACTATGCCGCTAATTTGGAAATGGCCAAAAATTTGCGTGTTGCTAAAAAATCTCACGAGACTCCAAAAGAGCTGGAAAAAGTTGCAACTCCAAATGCTAAGACGATCGACGAAGTTGCGGATTATCTGCAACTTGATCCAAACAACGAGATAAAAACATTATTATACGTGGTTGACGATGAAAATGTGGTAATTTTAATGCGCGGTGACGATCAGGTTAATGAAACTAAAGTTAAGAACTATTTCTCTGCCCAAAATATTCGTCCTGCAGCAGAAGAAGAAGCCAAAAATGTGTTTGGCGCCGGCTTTGGATCATTAGGACCTGTTGGGATCAAAGATGTTAAAGTGATCGCTGACTTAGATGTGAATGGGATGGTCAATGTCGGAATTGGTGCTAACGAAGATGGGTATCATTATTTGAATGCTAACATCGACCGTGACTTCCAAGTAGAAGACTATGCTGATTTACGTTTGGTTCAGGAAGGTGACATTTCTCCTGATGGCGAAGGTGTTTTGAAATTCCAGCGTGGTATCGAGATCGGTCATATCTTTAAATTAGGAGAACGTTATTCTAAAGATATGAATGCAACTGTCCTAGACGAAAATGGTCGTCAAGTTCCAGTCAAGATGGGCTGTTATGGAATTGGCGTTTCACGTCTTTTATCAGCAATCGTTGAACAGCATTGCGACGAAAATGGTATCATTTGGCCACGTTCGTTGTCGCCTTTTGACGTACATGTTGTACCTGTTAATAGTAAAAAGGCTGATCAGGCCGAATTGGCAGATACTGTTACAGGTATGTTAGAAGATGCTGGTTACCAAGTATTACTCGATGATCGTAAGGAGCGCGCAGGTGTCAAGTTTGCGGATGCAGATCTGATCGGCCTGCCAGTTCGAATTACAGTTGGTAAAAAGGCAGCTGATGGTATTGTTGAGATCAAGTTGCGCAAGACTGGTGAAACACTGGAAGTTCAGACTGGTGAACTACTAAATTCACTTGGTATTTTGCTAGATGACAAAAAAGGACAATAAGAATTAAAGACGTGAGCCGAAACGAGTTTGATGTTTCGGCTGTCTTTATTTGTAACTAATAAATATGAACTAAACAAATTTCAAAATATTATGGCAGAGAGGAGAGTAAATTTTGGCTTTAAATAAAAAGGAAATGTTTACTAAGTTATTACAACAAATCGATTTACAACCGCAAGCTGATGAAGCACGTTATCTTGAAAATGGGAGTATCGCACACGTTGAAGTTCATCAGGTCTCTAAGCGGTGGGATTTTACTTTTACTTTGTCAGATATTTTACCATTTCAATTATTTGTACAATTACAACAGCATTTAAATTCAGCCTTTCAGGGTATTGCACAAACGACATTGACGATCAATACTACTGACCCGGAAGTAACTAATCGAAATTTGGGTGATTATTGGCAATGGGTCGTGGCTAATAGTGGATTACGTTCGAATTTGACGCAAAGTTTATGTGAGGGGAAAGTTCCATACTTGCAGGATGGTCGTGTCATGTTATTAGCTGACAATGAAATTATTAAAAACTTTTTAGTGACCCAGGCGTTGGGACCATTGGAAGATACTTATCGCAAAGTTGGTTTTCCATCACAAAATATTACGACCCTGGTCGACGAGTCAGCTTCACAAGATAAAATTGCAGAATACAAAGAAAAAAAGGCTAAAAATGATGCCGAATTAGCTCAAAAAGCGATTCAAGCAATTCAAAAGCAAAATCAACAAAAAGAAGCTCGTAAGTCTAAGAAAGAGTTGCCGCAAGTTGATGGGCCAGTACAATTAGGTAAAAAGATCTCAAGTGATATTGAACCACGTCAAATGAACGAAATTACTGAAGAGGAAAGATCAGTCGTTATTCAGGGCTACGTTTTTGATAAAGAGGTCCGCGTTTTACGCTCTGAACGTCAACTACTGATTTTAAAAATTACTGATTATAGCTCTTCATTTGTGGTCAAGAAGTTTTCTCGTGATGAAAATGATGAAGCTATGTTTGCTGCTTTAGAAGAAGGCTCTTGGGTCAAAGTTCGTGGTAGTGTGCAGGAGGATTCTTATATGCATGAATTAGTCGTAAATGCATATGATCTTAATTCTGTTTCTCACCCTAAACGCAAAGATACAGCTCCAGCTGATAAAAAACGGGTCGAGTTGCACCTGCATTCAAATATGAGCATGATGGATGCAACTAATAGTATTTCTGACTATGTTAAACAAGCGGCTGATTGGGGCCAAAAAGCAATTGCAATTACCGACCATGGAACGCTGCAAGCTTTCCCAGAGGCACATAGCGCTGGTGAACAAAATGGGGTTAAAATTTTATATGGCGTTGAAGCTAACGTTGTGGATGACGGAACACCGATCGCCTATAATTCACGCCACATTGCGCTAAAGGATGCAACTTATGTAGTCTTTGATACAGAAACGACAGGCTTGTCGGCACGTTATGATAAAGTTATCGAACTTGCTGCAGTTAAAATGAAGGATGGCAATGTAATTGATACCTTCGAACAGTTTATCGATCCAGGCCATCCCTTATCTCAAACAACGATAAATTTGACTAGTATAACTGACGATATGGTACGTGGTTCAAAAAGTGAAGAAGAAGTTTTCAAGATGTTTCAAGACTTTTGCCAAGATACGATCATCGTTGGACATAATGCGACCTTTGACGTCGATTTTATGAACACAGGTTATGTGCGGCATGGATTACCTGAAATATCTGAACCATGGATCGATACATTGCCGTTTGCACGTGTTTTATATCCCGAGATGAAAAGATTTCAGTTAAATAATTTGGCCAAAAAATTAAATGTTAATTTGGAACACCATCACCGTGCGATCTATGATGCTGAGGCTACTGGATTTATTTATTTTGCGATGATGAAAGATGCCGCTGAAAAATTTGCTGTCAAATATCATGACCAATTAAATGAACATGCTGGTGAAAATGAGTCGTATAAACATGAGCATCCTTTTCATGTGACGATTTTGGCACAGACACAGGCAGGATTAAAGAATTTATTTAAAGCTGTCTCGGCAGGGATGACAGAATATTTCTATCGTGTTCCACGGATCCCTCGTTCGGTCTTAGAGAAGTATCGCGAAGGATTGTTAGTCGGATCAGCCTGCTCAGACGGTGAAGTATTTACTGCGATGATGCAAAAAGGATATGACACAGCTAAAGAAAAAGCTCGTTTTTACGATTATTTGGAAATTCAACCCAAACCGTTATATGCACCTTTGTTAGAACAAGAATTAGTTAAAGACAATGAAAATTTGGAAGAGATCATTAAAAACATGGTGCAGTTAGCTCATGAATTGGAGTTACCGATCGCTGCTACGGGTGATGTCCATTATATGAATAAAGAAGACGCGATTTATCGCAAGATCTTGATCCATTCACAAAGTGGTGCAAATCCCTTAAATAGATTACGACAATTACCAGATGCGCATTTTAGGACAACTGACGAAATGTTAGAAGAATTTTCATTTTTAGGTGAAGATACGGCTCAAGAAGTTGTAGTTGGAGCTCCAGCAAAAATTGCTGAAATGTGTGATGAGATCACGCCAGTTAAAGATAAATTGTATACGCCTAAAATGCCGGGGGCAGAAGATGACATTAAAAATCTGACGATGGACCAGGCCCACGCTTTGTACGGTGATCAACTGCCAGAAGTAGTTGAAAAGCGACTGGCTACTGAGTTGAAATCAATTATTGGTAATGGATTTTCAGTGATTTACTTGATTTCACAAAAGTTAGTATATAAATCGAATAAAGATGGATATTTGGTCGGTTCACGTGGCTCCGTTGGTTCTAGTTTAGTTGCTACGATGACAGGTATTACAGAAGTTAATCCTTTACCGCCGCATTACCGTTGTCCAAATTGTCAGTGGAATCAATTTTTTACTAATGGTGAATATGGTTCTGGTTTTGATCTGCCAGATAAAGATTGTCCTGAGTGTGGGACACATTTAGTTAAGGATGGACAGGATATCCCCTTTGAAACTTTCTTAGGATTTAAAGGGAATAAAGTTCCTGATATCGATTTGAACTTTTCTGGAGATTATCAGCCAATTGCGCATAATTATACTAAGGTTTTGTTTGGTGAAAACAATGTATTTCGAGCAGGGACGATCGGAACAGTCGCTGATAAGACTGCTTACGGCTATGTAAAAGCCTATGAACGAGATACGGAACAAAATATTCGTGGTGCAGAAGTCGATCGTTTAGCTAAAGGGGCAACAGGTGTCAAGCGAACGACTGGGCAACATCCAGCCGGTATCTTAGTTGTTCCTGATTACATGGACATATATGATTTTACTCCGATCCAATATCCAGCTGATGACACGAGCGCAACATGGAAGACAACTCACTTTGATTTCCATTCTATCCATGATAATATTTTAAAACTTGATATTTTGGGGCATGATGACCCTACTATGATCCGGATGCTGCAAGATCTTTCAGGGATCGAACCTAAATCGATCCCCACAGATGACCCAGGTGTCATGGCACTTTTTTCCGGTACTGATATTTTAGGTGTGACTGAAGATCAGATCCAGTCAAAGACAGGGACGTTAGGTATTCCTGAATTTGGGACACGTTTTGTAC
>DXAP01000099.1 GCA_019116985.1 Candidatus Ligilactobacillus excrementavium
TTGTGCAGCCTTTTCATTTTTTTCCCTAACTGTTTCTTCCTTCAAGGAAAGTCCTCCCATTCTCCTGATCGAGTTCTCGTATTTAAAGACTTAGTCTATCTAGGCTGAAATAATTTCCAGCCCCTAAAAAATCTGTATCCAGCCCAACTCTAGCCTCTCACCCGATTTTTCTAATAATGCTGGATGTGAGTTTTTCTTTTGAACATATTATAGTATATCAAAAATTATCTTCTAACAAATGAAGATAGTTCTTACAACAAGCTACTTAAGTAATTAAAACCCCGCTTTGTCATAAAACTTACATAAAGCAGTGCTAATTTCTGTACTACGATGTCTAAAAACATATTATAACGTAAGGTCCTGTTAATGTCAGAAGCTTAAAGGTAACTTTACTTACCATTGAAGTTTAATAATACTCAAGCTTTCCCTGGATTTACTTTGTCTTATTTAGACATTAAATCTGAAATCAATAATATCACCATCTGAAACGACATATTCTTTTCCTTCAAGTCGGAGCTTGCCTGCCTCTTTAACTGCTTGCATACTTCCATATTGATCCAAGTCGTCAAATGAGACTGTCTCTGCACGAATAAAGCCGCGTTCAAAGTCAGAATGGATAATTCCAGCAACTTGAGGTGCTTTCATGCCCTTCTTAAATGTCCATGCACGGGTTTCTTTTCCACCTGCTGTAAAGAAAGTTGCCAAGCCTAACAACTTGTATGACGCCTTGATCAAACGATCCAAACCAGATTCTTCAACGCCTTCAGCTTCAAGAAAATCCTGGCGGTCATCATCGTCTAATTCAGCGATTTCTTCTTCAGTCTGTGCACAAACAGCTAAGGCTTGTGAGCCTTCACTAGCCGCAAAGTCTTTAACTTCTTGGAAATATTTACTTGCATCAGGATCAGCCATATCATCTTCGGCAATATTAGCCACATATAAGACTGGCTTTGCACTCAACAAGAACAATCCCTTAACGATTTTTTGTTCTTCTTCATTAAATTCAAGTGTCCGCACTGACTTGCCAGCTTCTAAAACAGGTTTGATACGTTCTAAGACCTTGAATTCAGCAATTGCATCTTTGTCCTTAGTAGTCCGAGCCACTTTTTCAACTTTAGCATAACGTTTATTAACGGCTTCTAGATCAGCTAAAACTAATTCCAAATTAATGGTATCAATATCATCCAAAGGCGAGATCTTATTTGAAACGTGCGTAACATTGTCATCATCAAAAGCCCGGACAACATGCACGATCGCATCAACTTGTCTGATGTTTTCTAAGAACTTATTACCTAAACCTTCACCCTTACTGGCACCCTTGACGATCCCAGCAATATCGGTGAATTCAAAGGTCGTATGAATAATTTTCTTAGCCGGTTCGATCTCATCGATCCGCTGTAAGCGACTATCTGGTACTTCGACCATTCCGACGTTCGGGTCGATCGTAGCGAATGGATAATTAGCCATTTCAGCGCCCGCTTTTGTAATTGCGTTAAATAATGTTGATTTACCAACGTTGGGCAAACCGACGATACCTGCTGTTAATGCCATGTTTTTATTTTCACTCTTCCTTAATCTCGATTTTTCATTTTACTTACTTAAAACTTTTTTCATACGCCGCTCAAATTCTTTCCGGGATAACATCACTAACCGGCCACAACCAGTACATTTGATCTTAATATCCATCCCCATGCGAATGATCTCCCAGCGGTTAGTTCCGCAAGGATGCGGCTTTTTCATTTCTACCAGATCATGCAAATCGTACATTTTCTCACCTACTTAGTCCAAACGAATATCTAAAACATCCAAGATCCTGTTCAAATCATCATTAGACAAATAATTGATCTCGATCTTACCTTTACCTGATTTTTCATTATTCTTAATGGCAACTTTCGTACCAAACTTTTCGCCTAAACGTTCTTCGCTTTCTTTCAAAAATGGAGAACTTTTCTTTTTCTTGTTTTTAACTGGCTTCTTTAAATCACCGTTAAGTGCAGCAACAGCTGTTTCCAACTGTCGAACTGTCATATTTTGTGCCACAGCTTTTTTAGCCAGGCCCAAGATCTTTTCCTTATCTTTAACTGACAATAGGGTGCGTGCCTGTCCCATTGAAAGACTTTGCTGGCGGATCATCTTCTTGACTTCACCAGGCAAACTTAATAAACGTAAGTAATTAGCAATATATGGACGTGATTTACCTAAACGATCTGAAACTTGTGATTGAGTCAGATTTAATTTTTCCATCAAAGTATTATATGCTTCTGCTTCTTCGATCGGATTCAGATCTTCTCTTTGCAAATTTTCGAGAACAGCGATCTCCATCATGTGTTCTTCGTCAACATCACGAATGATAGCGGGGATCGTCTTTTTTCCAGCCTCACTAGAAGCACGAAAGCGCCGTTCACCAGCAATAATTTCGTAACCTTTGACCGTTGATCTGCGTAAAATAATTGGTTGGAAGACACCACTTTTTTGAATAGAATCTGCTAGTTCTTTTATTCCTTTTTCATCAAAATTTTTACGTGGTTGGTAGGGGTTAGGACGGATCTCATTTAAAGAGATCTCAGTAACAGTTTCATTTTCTTCAGCTTCATTATAATCTTCAAATAAAGCTTCTATCCCCCGACCTAAACCCTTAGAACTCTTTTTATTCACCATGGGCTAATAAAACCTCCTTGGTCAATTCCTTATACTTCCAAGCACCCTTAGAGTTAGGATCATATTCAATAATCGACATTCCATGACTTGGTGCTTCAGATAAACGTACGCTGCGTGGAATGATCGTATGATATACTTTTTCCTTGAAAAACTTACGGACCTCTTCAACGACCTGGTTGCCTAAATTAGTTCGTGAATCAAACATCGTCAGTAAAACACCCTCAATGTATAGATCTGGGTTAAAGTGTTTTTGAACTAAATGCACCGTATTCATTAATTGACTTAGTCCCTCAAGTGCATAATATTCACTTTGTACCGGGATCAAAATACTATCACAAGTCGTGAAAGCATTGATAGTTAATAATCCTAAAGACGGTGGGCAATCGATCAAGGTATAATCATAATCGTCAACAACTGGTAGGATCGCATCTGATAAACGTTTCTCGCGCGCCATTTGTGAAGTTAATTCTATTTCCGCACCTGATAATTGAATCGTAGCGGGGATCAGGTCCAAGTTTTTTGTATCAGTTTTGATGATCACATCTTCAACTGGTGTTTCATTAACTAAAACATCATAAATATCTTCTTTTATGGCTGATTTTCTGACACCCAAACCACTTGTGGCATTACCTTGAGCATCTAGATCGATCAAGAGTACTTTCTGACCTTTTTGAGCCAAACCAGCTCCAAGATTGATGGCAGTTGTTGTTTTACCAACACCGCCCTTTTGGTTCGCTAACGCAATAACTACTCCCATCCGAACGATTACCTCCTACTTAATTGTTCTTTTCTTTCTTACTTATTTCATCAGTCGGAATGTCAATGATCATTCGGTGAAAACCAGCAACATCCTCTTCTGTTGTCTTCAATTCAATACCTGCATCTTGAACCATTTTGACAGATTTTTTGATCGTGTTCACTGCCACCTTGGTACTTCTTGAGGTTCCTTTAGTCCGGACCTTTGGCTTTTTTTCAGCCTTTTTCGACCTACTTAATTCCTTTTGAACTAATTTTTCAGTTTCTTTAACTGATAGTTTTTGCCCAAGCACTTGCTTTAACAATTCGTCTTGTTTACCAGGGTCGACACTAACTAACGCACGACCGTGCCTTTCCGATAACTGCCGTTGCAAAATTGCTTGTTGAACTTGCGACGTTAACTTCAATAGACGCAACTTATTAGCCACGAATGATTGACTTTTGCCGATAGCCTGGCCTAACTGTCCCTGTGTCAAACCATTTAATTGCATCAATTGCTGATAAGCCTGCGCTTCTTCAATTGCTGTCAAACTTTCGCGCTGTAAGTTTTCGATCACTGCCATCGAAGCTGCTTCATTATCGGACATCTGTCGCACGATCGCAGGGATTTTTTTCCAGTTTAAAGTTTCAACCGCTTTGAACCTTCGTTCACCCGCAATTATTTCATATTTATTGGTCTCATATTCCCGCAAAACGATCGGCTGTAATAAACCATGCTCGCGAATTGTGTCAGCTAACTCAGCAATACTTTCTTTAGTAAAGATTTGCCGTGGCTGAAACCGATTAGATACGATATCTGTCAACAAGACCTGCACAACTTCGTCTTCTTTGCGCGGTGTTTCTTCGTGTTTATTTTTTCCAAAAAATGAAAATGCCATAACTGGCCTCCTCGATCACATTGTCTTTGATTTTGCTCAGTAAATCTTAAATATCCCTGACTGATAAAGAGCCTCTTACAGTTTGTATGTACCCTTTGACTAAAAAATTCCGTGACCCCAGTCTTTTACGCTTATGCAGACCACTTCGCCTTCCTATTTTGTTAACGGTAGTTTTGCCGGTGTTCCTGCTTTGCGTGGGTATTTTTTTGGTGTGGCTTTTTTCTTATCGATCACGATGATATGTCTTTTTTCATCTGTTTGTGGCAATGTGGTTTCGATATCTTCTTGTAATTGACCGCCCAATGTTTGGATCGCGTATTGAGCACGCGTGAGCTCTTCTTTTGCTTTTTGCGCCTTTAAAGCGATAAATGTACCACCAACCTTAGTCAACGGTAAACATAGCTCTGACAAGACTGGCAAATTAGCCACTGCCCGTGCAGTCACAATATCAAAACTTTCTCGAGCTGGGCTTTTTTTTGCCCCAAAGTCTTCGGCCCTGGCATGCGTTAAAGTGACATCAGTTAAGCCTAATTTACCCACAAGTTCTGCCAAGAATTTGATCCGTTTATTCAAAGAATCAACGATCGTGACCTTTAATGATGGAAATAGAATTTTTAACGGCAGACTGGGAAAACCCGCACCAGCACCAACATCACATACTGACAACGATTCTTTTTTTAATTGTGCTAAATAAAAAGCTGGGACCAAAGAGTCATAAAAATGTTTCAAATAAACTTCTGGTTCAGCCGTAATAGCTGTTAAATTGATCTTTTGATTCCACTCTACCAACAATTTAAAATATGTATCAAATTGTTCTTGCTGTTGTGGCGTTAATTCGATATTCTGTTTTTGTAATGCTTGATAAAATTCTTCTGGTGTCATACGAGCCCTCTTCGTTTCTTTTTGTGAAACAAAATAGTTTAATTAATGTTTCACGCACTTATTACAGTTTAATTTATTTATGGGCGAAATACAACCTCTCACATAAGAAATAGAGTAACGTATATAGGAAAAGAAAAACAATTTTCTAACTCTCTCATAAAGGTGGTCTTCATCCTTGCAAGAAAAAAATCATATTAAACAATTAGCCGAGCCATTGGAACAACAACTACCACGTATTTGGCAACATCTTGCCTACTATAGTAACAAACGGGGATCTCAATATTTAACGTTATGTGTTCCAGCAAACTTAACTGGACAAAAACAGCCGCATTATCCCGTTATCTTGTTTGCTCCAGATCATGCTACGAACCGCTTAAGTGCTTTGCTACAATTAACGCGTAAAGGCTATGCTATCGCCGTTATTGACGAAGTGGAAAAACGACCGCTGGAAAGTTTTTATTCGGCTGCACGTTTTTTGATGCTACATGCTTTCAAGTATCAGCTAGATTCCAACCGGATCATTGCAATGGGCGAAGGAGTTGGTGCTTATGCTGCAGCTGGTGCTACTTTTGGCTCAAACGAACAAAAAATTCAGCAAGAAGATGTCCATACATTACCAGTACGTTTCCGCAGTTGTATCACGATAGCCGGAAGATTTATTCTAGCTGACCAGCCTCAATTAACTGATTTATTGGGTAAACGTAACTTGCCACCGTTCCTGCTATTACACGGAACGGCTGATCAAGTAGAGGATATCAAAGCAAGCCAGCAGTTATTTGATTTTTTAAATCGACAAGAAGCTAGCGTTAACTTTTACAAATTACAAGATTGTCCTCATGGTTCTGACGCTTTTTTCACGCCATACATGGTAGACATCTTAGCTGATTTTATCGCTAGTTCAGTCAAAAAAGGGAAATAGAACAACCTGGTCTTTTTTGATAAATTTTCTTATGCTATACTTATGCAAATTCAGATCCAAAAATTCAGATTTAAGGGGTAATGAAACATGAACAATGAACAACGATTAGAAAAAATTGCGCAGTATTCACACGCACATATGACACAAGATCGGACCGGACATGGATACGACCATATTCGCAGAGTCGTGGCAATGGCGCGCAAACTAAGTGCCAAAGAAAACGCTGACCTTTTAGTAACTTTAGCGTCAGCTTACTTACATGATGTGATCGATGACAAATTAGTCGATGACCCCCAAACTGCTTTAGACGGACTTAAATCTTTTCTAATTGAGGTTGAAGTTTCTGCCCAACAAAGCGAACAAATTTTATTTATTATTCAAAACATGTCCTTTGCACATACGTTAGACAATAAGCCAGTTCAATTGCCATTAGAAGGTCAGATCGTACAAGATTCTGATTGGCTCGATGCCATTGGTGCTATCGGCGTAACTCGGGCGGTTTATTTCGGCGGACATCATTCAGAAAAGATCTATGACCCACGGATCAAACCACGCGAATCAATGACTAAAGAAGAGTACCGTAATTTACAAAACGAAACGATCATAAATC